>CAZIAG010000174.1:1009-7825 GCA_964537375.1 uncultured Roseivirgaceae bacterium | reverse complement strand
ACTAAAAGCGGTTGAAAAGTGGGCTGCAGACGAGTTTCGCAGCACCAACGGACAGATCGAGTGGATCATTAGCAAAGCGCTGAAGGACGCTGGGCGGCTGAAATCAAAGGGGCGGTCCGATTGATCAGTCAACTAAAAAACGAAAACTATCATGAGAATATTTAACATCATCCACATACTCCTATTCATCCTCGTGATGCTGATGTACCAATGCATCCAAACAGGATCACGGGTCTATTCCGTCAAAGACTCTAAGCCGATGATCTCAAAGCCTGTGACGCGCGCTTCTGCATCAACTCCTTCTGACCCCGAGAAAAGTCAAGAGCTTTCTGCGGTCAACCCACAGAACGAACAACCCACAAACTAACACGCCCAGCGCAAGGAAGAAAAGGTAACCTCCATCCCCCTGAACAGCGATACCGAGGACCGTTAAATGAAACATAATCGCACCCAACATCAGACCGACCGCAAGCACAGCGCCTAACCAACGGGTGCGATCGATCAAGAGCATCACGGACGCAATCAACTCGAGTGCACCAACGCCGATCCTACCCCAGGGCTCCATCCCGACGGCGGCAAAAATGGCGACCGATTCAGCGCTCGCCGTGAATTTGAAGAACAAGGTCTGCAGCATGATCAACGCAGCCACGCCTCTGGCGACCCAAAGAACGTGAACGAAAGGACGGGTCATTGGCATCGGATTTAAGATCATTCCAGCCCACTGAGTTATCATTGGGCCAGCCGGCAAATTGTGTTAATTTAACTCTTTGTAACGGAAAACTCCATGAGGCCGCTCGAAGTTAATCCCGACATTTCCAAGGCGAAGACACTGCCTTCTGATTTCTATTTGGACCCGGCATACTTCAACAAATCCCGGGAAAGTATCTTTGCTCGCAGTTGGCAGTGGGTGGGAGACGTAGACCGGGTCAAAGAATCCGGATGGGTAACACCCGTCCATCTCTTGCCGGATATGCTGGATGAGCCCCTCCTGCTGTCGAGGGGCAACGACGGATCCTTACACTGCCTTTCCAACGCATGCACCCATCGGGGAAATCTGCTCGTAGATAAACCCTGTAAGGTCCGGGATATACAATGCCGTTACCATGGTCGCCGTTTCGGTCTCGATGGAAAATTTCTTTCCATGCCGGAGTTCAAAGAGGTCAAGGATTTTCCAACGGAAGAAGACAACTTGCAGGAACTTCCCCTTCACCAATGGGGGAAATGGATTTTCACGTCGGTCGAACGCAACGAAAATGCGAACGCGTATTTCCGGGAGATGGAAGAACGAATGAGTTGGCTTCCTTTCGACCAATTTGTATATCGACCGGAATTCTCGAAAGATTATATCGTCGATGCCCATTGGGCGTTATACTGTGAAAATTACCTGGAAGGTTTTCATATTCCCTTTGTGCACGCTGGCCTGAACTCAATCATCGACTATGGATCATACACAACAGAGTTGTACAGCCATTCCAGTCTTCAACTGGGCCTGACAAAAGATGACGACTTGGTATTCGAACTGCCTCAAAGTTCACCGGACTATGGAAAAAAAGTGGTAGGATATTATTTCTTCATCTTTCCAAATATGATGTTCAATTTTTATCCCTGGGGGCTCTCCATTAATCACGTTCAACCTATTTCGATCTCAAAAACCAGGGTTTCATTCATCTCGTATGTTATGGACGAAAGCAAATTAAGACAGGGTGCCGGCGCAAACCTACATCAAGTGGAGATGGAGGACGAGGACATCGTCCAGAAGGTGCAGCGTGGAATTCGGTCGCGTTTCTACCGCCACGGTAGGTACTCTGTCGCACGCGAGACTGGCACACACCATTTCCATCAGTTGATCGCGCGGTTTATGAATCTCGCATGAGCGACTCATCGGCTCTTAAACGCTCACTCGGTCTCCGGACGAGCATAGCGCTCGTGGTGGGCGGTATCATCGGCTCCGGCATTTTTATGAAGCCGTCGACAATGGCGGCTCAGCTTGGATCACCTGAGTGGCTTATTGCCGTCTGGATCTTGGCTGGGATCGTCACCCTTTTTGGCGCACTCACCAACGCTGAAGTCGCCGCCATGATTCCTGAAACCGGTGGACAGTACGTCTTCTTCCGGGTCATGTATGGCGACTTCGTTGCATTTCTTTACGGCTGGACCGCCTTTGCTGTCTTCAACACTGCCGGGGTCGCGTCCATCGCTTATGTACTCGCAACCTATTCAGAATATTTCGTAGACCTGCCCAGGTTCTCGACCGCCGTCGAACAGACAATCCGCGTCCCGATTCCTGGCATTGGGGTACTCTACCCACTGGAAAATTTTGGTGTGAAGGCAGTGGCGATAACCGTTGTGGCCGGGCTTACCGCCGTCAACTTCTTTAGCACGCGTTCGGGTGGAAACCTGCAGTTCGTCCTGACCGCTGTCAAGGTCGTGCTCATTGTTTTGATCGTCGTCAGCTTTCTCACCTCATCACAGGGTGCCGTTGAAAACCTCTTTCAAGATGCCACGCCAATGCTAACGGGATGGGCCTTCGTCGGAGGACTTATCGCTGCCATCTCTGGAGCATTCTGGGGGTACGATGGATGGAACAATATCACATTTGTCGCAGGGGAAATGGACGACCCACAACGCAATATTCCAAAGAGTCTGACCATTGGGCTGCTGATCTGCATAGGCGTCTATTCCACTATGGCCCTTGCTTACACATACGTTCTGCCAATTGAGAGCATCGCAGCTTCAAACATGGTGGCCTCCGACGCAGCCGCTATCGTCCTGGGCGGAGTCGGCGGCGGCATAATTGCCCTCATGATCATAATCTCAACCTTCGGGACAACGAATGCAAACGTTCTGGCAACGGCCCGCGTGTCTTTTGCCATGGCGCGCGAAAACAATTTTTTTCCGTTTATCGGAAAGGTGCACTCCCGGTTCAATACGCCGGGCAACGCTTTGATCGTCCACGGCGTCTGGACATGCCTCCTCACGGTAAGCGGATCATTCGACCTGCTCACCGACATGTTGATCTTCGTCAGTTGGTTGTTTTACGGCATGAGTGCGGTAGGGCTTTTTATTCTCCGTCGTAAATGGAAGCACGTGCATCGACCTTACCGGGTTTGGGGTTATCCCGTTGTCCCCATCATCTTCATCACGTTTACCGCGTTCTTTCTCGTTGCCACGCTCATAAACGACGTCGTTTCTTTCATGGACGGCCGCACCACGGTGATAAATTCTTTATTGGGCCTCGCGCTCATGGCCGCAGGAATCCCTTTCTATTGGCATTTCAAGAAGAAAAAGATTAGCAAACGTTAGCCCTCGATGACGCCGGCACTGAGCGATTCTTCCCACTGGTTCGCCGCATCATAAAAGATCTCACCCCTTGACACCTCGAGAGGTGATTCAAAATTGTTTTTGTATATCTTGCCTGTTCCGAGGCCTTGAGGTTGATCTACCTCATAATTTGCCGTAAACTGGCAGATCGCGTTCAAACCGATGCTGGATTCGAGCGAGGAAGTTATCCACCAGCCGATTTTTCTTTCCTCAGCCAGATGAATCCACTCTTCGCAACCTCCGAGTCCTCCGTGCAACATCGGCTTAAGAACGATGAACTGCGGCTGAATACGGTCGAGCAAGGCAGTCTTCTCATCTTTTCCATCGACCCCGATCAATTCCTCATCCAACGCTACGGGTATGGGTGACCGTCGGCAGATCTCAGCCAACTCGGAGCTCCCTGCCTTGATCGGTTGTTCAATGGAGTGAACGTCAAAGCGGGCAAGCTGTTCCAGTTTGTAGAGCGCATCTGATACTTTAAACGCTCCATTTGCATCCAGTTTAAGTGTAATCTCTTCCCGGTAGTACCGATTGCGTATGTAGTGCAGCACATCACACTCCCGCTCAAAGTCGAGGCCGCCAACTTTCAACTTGAGACAACGAAAGCCGTCGGCCACTTTTATGTTGATCTGCCCCATCAGGAAATCGAGGTCGCCCATCCAAACCAATCCGTTAATAGGCAATCGCTGTCCCTGGACAAATCCGTTATCGAATATCAATCGCTTGCCACCATGCGCCAGGTCGGCGACGGCCGTTTCCAATCCGAACAGAATAGACGGATGCTTTGCTGGTACCACACGCGACAGGTCGATGTCGTTGACATCTGAGAATCCCATGGAATTGAAACGATCAACGACCTGATGCAGTTTTTCATCATACTCGGGCGAATGATCGACGCTTAGCCCGGGCAGGGGGCCGCACTCACCGATGCCATAAACATCAGCCCCGGCTGAAAGAATGATGAACCAGGATGTCTTGTCCCTCATCAGCCCGCGCGACGTACGGGCCCGAAAATTAAACTGAAAAGGTCTCCTGGAAAGTGTTGCCCTGAGGATCATTGATACAAAGTGCTAAAAATAATGAAAGTGCTGGAAACGTTAACTTATGTCCTAGTTTTGCATTCTGGTCCATAGGATTCGAATGATAAATATTAACGACTATAGCTATCCCCTTCCGGCCGACCGAATTGCACAGCACCCGTTGAAGGAACGCGACGGAGCACGATTGCTCGTCTATCATCACGGCAATATCACCCATCACCAGTTCCGGGAAATCTCCGACCTGCTTCCGCCGAATGCATTCCTCTTTTTTAACGACACTCGAGTGATCCCGGCGCGTTTACACTTCGTGAAGGAGACGGCCGCTACGATCGAGATTTTTCTATTGAGTCCGGTAGAACCCTCGCCGGTGATGGCCGTCGCCATGCAAGCCAAAGGACGTTGTATTTGGAAATGCACCATCGGCAACCTGAAACGCTGGCCAACCGGGTCTCAATTGGTCAAGCAGGCTCAGGATACCTCACTGATTGCGACACTCGTCAGTAAAGAAGATCAACTCGTAGAATTCACATGGAGCGGTGACCTTCCATTTGCAGAAATCATAGCACACAGCGGGGAGACCCCCCTGCCCCCCTATTTGAAAAGGCAAGCCGGACACAGCGACAAGGAACGTTATCAAACCATTTATTCCCACTACGATGGGGCAGTTGCTGCACCTACTGCAGGCCTTCATTTTACACCCCATGTGTTCTCGCGTTTTAAAGAAAGAAACATTGAGCATGATTTTGTCACGCTCCACGTTAGCGCCGGCACTTTCCGACCCGTTAGGACGGAGGACGCAGATCAACATACAATGCACGCGGAGCAGGTAATCGTTACTGCCCGGAATATCAGTCACCTACTTCAGCCTAACCGTTTTGTGATACCCGTAGGGACCACGAGCATGCGAACCCTGGAGAGCTTGTATTGGTATGGAGTGAAGCTATTGGAGCACGGTCACCAGTCTTTTATCATCGAACAAGATGATCCATACATAAAGGAAAGCAACGTCCCTGCCATGGACTCGCTTCGGGCCGTCATGGACTACATGGACCGATCAGGTCAGGATAGGTTAATCGGCAGAACATCCATCTTTATCAAGCCGGGGTATCGATTCCGAGTGTGCCATGGGCTGATCACTAACTTCCATCAGCCTGCGTCGACACTTATCCTGCTTGTAGCTGCATTCATAGGTGAAGACTGGAAGAAAATCTATTCAGAAGCGCTTGCAAACGATTATCGCTTTCTCAGCTATGGCGACAGTTCGCTTCTTCTCCCTTGAAACAACTACGCTCTCAGAGGGTATTCAAATCGACGATTCGGACTTCCACTCTCCTGCTTTCCTCCTTGTTGGATGATTCATCACGGGTCGCTCCATATCCCTTTGCAACAATCCTCCGCCTGACAATTCCCCGGTGATTGATATAGTCCAAAACAGCAATTGCGCGTTTATTTGACAGCTCACGGTTGAGTTCCTCAGATCCCTCCGCCGATGCAAATCCGGATATTTCGACGCCAAGGCCCTGATGCTGTTTCAACACTTCCAGAATGGCGTCGAGCTCCTTGTTATACTCGGGTTTCAAGTCGCTCTTGCCTGCATCGAAATATATTCGCGCGGTCTTCGCAAGCAATGCCTTGTCGACGACAGAGGCCGTTCTTTCCACCTTTTGTTTGTTCGCCTCCTCCGTCACCATCATCGTCGGGAGGGACAAAATTGTAGTACCGCCCACGTCCTTCTTTTCAAACTTGCTTTCGTCGGTTTCGTCGTAGTAATAGGTACGCCGTGCAACCTCGAGCCGGGGATTCTTGGCTTCGTCAAACTCGACGGCATCGATCGGTTCTGTATGGTCAATCAACTCCAGCAGGTATTCAATTCCCTCCTTATCCTGCGCCGCCATAAGATCCAGCATCATCTGATAGACATCCACAGAACCACTTTGCACCAACTGAGCCTCGTGTGATTTTCGCAAATCAGCCTTTACCTCTTCGTTAGTATCATAGAATGCGTTCTTCACCTGAACTTCCTGACCGACAACGACATCGAATTGTTTGATCGTCTTTAGGTAGATCATTTGGTACAACGAGTAGAAGTAGTCCTGATTCGGGACATTGATATTCAATGTATACGGCAGAAAATCGCCCGACTCGATGACCATGTCGTAGTTCTTTGCCGGAGGCAGAATGATGAGGTAGTTGCCCGTCTTCGGGTCCGGATTGTAGACGAAGTCGAGGCGCTTGTTTGTCTCGTTATCAATGAGGTATATCTTCGTCGGAATGGGCTCTCCGGTTTCCGCGTTGAGTATCCGCCCCTTGATCATGGTTAGTGGAATATTGGCCGAGCCCTCCGGCATATCGAGATAATAGATATCCTGTGCCCCGGAACCTCCCTTGCGATCAGAGGAGAAATACGCCCGGGTTCCATCGGCAATAAGGGTAAAATAATTGTCATTCGCCGTGG
>CAZIAG010000174.1:0-999 GCA_964537375.1 uncultured Roseivirgaceae bacterium | reverse complement strand
CCCATATTTTCAGGCGTTCTCCACTTTCCACCAACCAACTTCGACATAAAGATGTCGCGTCCTCCCATCGACTCGTGACCATCGGAAGTGAAAAACAGGGTCTTCTGATCCGGATGGATGAACGGCGCATCCTCGTTGGCCTTTGTATTGATCGGTTCACCCAGATTGACAGGAGCCGTCCAGGTGCCATCGGCCTTTTTTTCGATCTTCCAGATATCCAGCCCCCCTTTTCCACCTGGGCGATCGCTCGCGAAATAGATTATTTTTCCATCGGGTGTAATGCTGGCGGTGGTCTCAATATATCTTGGATGATTAAGCATGTTGGAGATCACCGTGGGTCTCGACCACTCGTCACCGGACTTGTTGATTTCAAACAAACTGCCGGGATCGGTCGCTGACCCCATAAAAATGAGCATCTTCTGCCCGTCGGCGGAGATTCCCGCCGTCCCGACATTGTACTCTGAAGCGATTGGAACAGCCTTTGGTTGAGACCAGTTTCCGGAGGAATTATAGGAGATGTAGACTTCCTCGATGAATTTATCCCCGGTCCGTGTCCTTCCGGTATTGGGTCGTAAGGCGGTAAATGCCATCACACTCTCATCGGCGGAAACGACCGGGTTGTACTCCGTGAACTCCGTATTGATCATTGCCCCAATATTCTTTACCTCCAGGTTGCGGGGCATGGTCATCATCGCCAGGGCAGTGTAAGCGGTGAAAAGTGCCTCTTCCGCCTTTGCTTGTGCGTTCTTATCCGACCCTACCAACTCCTTGTACTTATGGAAACTGGCAATCGCTCCGTCGATATCCTCGTCTTTCATTTGCAGTTCGCCCAAGTCGTACCAGGCCGTTGGTGGCACGTTAGCCCCTCTTTCCAGCGCAGTTTTCAGGTGCGGAATACCCTTAATCTGCTCGTTCGTGTTGGGCGATTTTTGATAACACACTCCTGTTTTGTAGAGAACCATCGGGTCATTTTCCCCCGCGGCAATCGCTTCGAGGAAT
>CAZIAG010000173.1:0-7847 GCA_964537375.1 uncultured Roseivirgaceae bacterium | reverse complement strand
TTCGGTGTTGGCGTTCTCCTTCGTTAATTACCGCACGGCTACCTTCCGGATCAGGCGGGAAAACAAAGTCGGGAAAAACCTCTTGATGTAAACGCCGATCACTTCCCTTCCACCGATGTAGACCTCTTCCCGGTTGCGTTCAATGGCGCGGACGATCCTTCGCGCACACCAGTCCGCGGGCTTGCCGTTGAATTGTGCCTCATCCATTTTGTTCAGCGGCGTTCCGTCGCCGGTTAACGCGGAATAAGTAATCGGGGTGTGGATGAAGCCTGGACAAATCATCGTGACCTTGATATTGTCCTGATAGTGCTCAGCGCGAACAGCGTCAAAGAAGCCGTGCAGCGCATGCTTGGATGCTGCATAACCCGATCGATATGGCGTTCCGAATTTTCCCGTGATGCTGGTTACGTTCACGAAGTGGCCACTCTTGCGCGAAATAAAGTGCGGCAATAGATACGTCGTGAGTCCGATGGCGCCGAAGAAATTCACTTCCATCAGGCGGCGATGAACATCGGGGCTCGTGTCCTTTACAAGGCTCCGCTGACTGATTCCACCGTTGTTGATCAGGATATCGACATGACCGAAGATCTGGATGGCGGCCTCGGTCGAAAGTTGAAGGGTCGACGCTTCCGAAAGATCCAGCGGAAGGATTCGGATGTTGGCTTGCGACCCTGGCGGGCAATTGCCCTTGACGCGTTCGAGTTCCTCCTTCCGCCGCGCAGACAGGATTAATCGTGCATTTCTGGCCGCGAGGGCGTAGGCCAGCGCTTCGCCGATACCTGAGGAAGCGCCGGTCAGCCAAACAACTTTATTTGCAACAGTAGCCATGGTATGTGGGGTTCATCGGTTGCGCTCGTAAATTACAATATCAAACGGATATCGATGCTTTTCATCTGCGGCATGTGGTTGTCTTGATACCTCTTTCCATTCGCGCTTATCGAATTCAGGGAAAAAGGTATCGCCGTCAACGTCCGCGTGAATTTCTGTGAGGTACAGGCGCGTGGCCCACGGAAAGGCCAATTTATATATTTCGGCGCCCCCGATAACGAAAAGTTCTGACTCGCCGGCGCGGGCTGCATGATCAATGCCATCGCGGATGTTGTGCACCACAATGCACCCGGGTGCGTGAAACTCTTTCTGCCTCGTAACAACGATATTAACGCGGTCGGGGAGAGGCTTATATTTTTCATGCAGCGAGTCGTAGTTCCGCCGCCCCATGATCACGTGGTGACCCCGGGTAGTTTGCATGAAAAACTTCATGTCGTCAGGAAGCTTCCAGGGAAGATCGTTGTTCCTCCCGATAACGCCATTACGCGCGACGGCTGCTATAAATGATATATCCATGCCGGGTTGCAAGACTGCGTATGGGGACGCAGACGCCCAAGTAACCAATAATGATCAAATTGAGCAAATTGGAACTATTGACTATAGCTTGTTGCCTCTAAAGAACTCTTCTATCTTCATTGCCTTTTTTCCTTCGGGCTGCCATTCGTTGATTGCAACCCATCCGTCGACGGTCTTGAAATAGAGGAAATGCTTGTTGTCGGTCGCGTAGGCGCCAATCGCATCGTGCCCTTCGTAGGCTGCGGGCGATACTTGCAAAACTTTATAGGTTTTCTCATTGACGGTCGTCCAGGCTGCGGGATAGGGGCTGAGTCCTCTTACGAAATTTCGAATACGCTCCGATGACTGGTTCCAGTCGATGCGGCAGGTCTCCCGAAATATTTTCGGAGCTGTCTGAGCATTTGGAATGGCGGGCTGGGGAATGGATTGATAATTCCCTGACGCGATGCCCTGGACGGTTTTCAAGACAAGCCGTGCGCCTTTTTCCTTGAGACGTTCGTAAAGCGTCCCCGCCGTATCGTCATCGCGTATTGGTTCTTTGTCCTGAAAGATGATTGCACCCGTATCAATCTCCTGTTGCAAGAAAAACGTGGTGACGCCGGTCTCTTTTTCTCCATTGATAATCGCCCAATTGATCGGTGCTGCGCCGCGGTACGCCGGAAGGAGAGAAGCATGAAGGTTGAATGTGCCGATTTCGGGCATATTCCAAACCGCTTCCGGAAGCATTCTGAATGCAACAACCACCTGCAATTGCGCATTGTATCGCCGTAACTCTTCAATGAATGCCGGGTCCTTAAGGTTTGTCGGTTGCAAAACGGGAAGGTTGTGTCGCAAAGCGCACTCCTTGACAGGAGAAAAAGTCAACTTCTGGCCGCGGCCTCGTGGTTTGTCGGGCGCTGTAATAACCGCCACGACGTTGACGCCGTTATTTGCGAGGATCTCGAGGCTCGGGACGGCGAACTCGGGGGTTCCCATAAAAACGACGCGCAAGTCTTTCATTCAAACGGCTTTATTTACGGCGATGTGAAATAAACAAATCCGCTCAGAAAATTCACATGTACGTTAATGATTTACGGGATTCCTCCGTTTCGCGGACATATTTGTCGATAGGCTTGATGCGTTATGAAGCCACGGAGATCGCTGTGTCGTCCTCGCCTTCATGTTGCTACTTGTGTGATCCGCGCATCCGTTGTACCAGACGTTCGTCGAAAATGATCGGGCGTGGTTCCCCCGTACGGAGGCGTTTTGCGTCCGGATGACGGGGATTGATGACGTAGTTGTAAGCATCCGAGATTAATGCCGAGGGCACTTTCAGCATGAGGGCCTTTTGCTCACGGACAAATTGATCGCCAATCGATTTGGTTGCCGACATGTTTTGACGCCACTTTGCAGGCAGGTCGGGCTCTATGATGCCAGGTGTCCCGGATATATGGATTGGCACCATTATGTAATCGCGATGGATGAGTTCAAGGGGGATGCGAAGGGCCACTTCGAGCGCAGCCAAAACGTTATTTTCGGCGGTATAGACCAGATGGATGCCTGTGTTGTTCCATCGGCCTCCGTAAAGAAATGCGCCGGTACCAGACAAGTCCTTCGCCCACTTTTTCAGTGTGCATCTGTAGACTGTCATGCGAGGATGCCGTGTTCAATCCGCCCAAGGATTTGAAGGAGTTCATCGATTCCTTTACGGGTATGAATTCGGTCAATGGGTTTCTCCCCGTGTAAATCGATTGAAGGCCGGTTGAGCCATTCGTTGAAGGCTTCCATGGAAGTGAACAGCTGCTTTCCGCGCGCATAGAGTTCGGCGAGGTGTATGAGCCGATCGGATACGTACAACCTGAGCCTTTCACGCGGTTTGTAATTGGCCAGGTTGCGCTTGCTCACATCGAGGTAGGAGAACAGCCGTTCTTCGTCGAAGCCGGTCTTTTCCAGGAACACCACCAGCGCTTGCTTGGGCAAGCCTTCGTCCGCCAGTTGTCCCAGGTCCTTCGTATTGCCCACTACACGCGGTCCTCCGAGTAATTCTGTGACTGATTTCTCCATAGTGAAAAATTTCCAAAATATAAGGAAATTTTTCCTAATCTGGTTCCCGATCCTGCGAAATGAACATAAACATTCCGTGCCGCCTCGACATCCGCAGCTTATGATGGCAATATCCTCGCCGGGAACATGAATGCGGGCAAAAAAAGGATGACTCAAAAAGGCAGGGGATCGACAAGAACGTTTCCTGACTTTAAATTATGACTTTTCGGTTAGGGGTGGAGTGCTGTCCTTATAAGAACAGCCTCAACCCGCTATTGTTGATTTTGATTGCCTCAGCCGGAAATGAACTCTTTTGCTTTTTTGACAAAACTACCGTCCGGTTCAACCATTTGTTCTTGTTGTGCATGAACTTCCACGTCCGCTGGAGCGAGCACAGGCGAGTCACCCATGGGTCTAGCGCGTTCAAAACGGAACTGCCCCCTGCCGTCGAGCGACGGTCCTTCCGTCCAACGTCCCCGGGCCATGGAGTCTTCGTTGATGTTAGTGCTGAAGAACGTGTAGTTGACGTCGTTGTTCTGGAGTTTTTCCGGAAACGTATTGGGAATTGGATGGGTTTGAGGCCCGAGTTCCTCCAGGACGGCCATCCACTGGTTTTGGTGCATGGCATCTCTCGCAATGAGAAACGCCAGCATGTCTTTCATCCCCTTGTCGTCGGTCATCTCATAAAGCCTGGTGGCAAGCAACCTGCCCGTGGCTTCTGCCATTACGTTGGCGTGCATATCGGCGGCAATGTTTCCGCTGCTGATCACCCACGAACCGTTAAACGGTACACCGTTTGCATCCGCTGCCATCGCTCCGAGGCCGGCCGATAATATATGGCGCGGATCACGGCCTCCCATGATCGCTTCAACCATCGGATTCGCTGCGGCCATCTCGTCCTTGGCCGCCGATGACGATCCTTCGAGATTCAGACAGACTGCAGTGGCCAGCATCTCGATGTGTGCAATTTCTTCTGTCCCCGTATCGAGCAACATGTCCCTGTATTTTTGCGGCCCACGCGAGTTCCACAGGCCTGAAACAAATACTGCAGGCAGACACGTATCTCTCCTTCAATACCGCCAATGGCCTGCTGTAACATCTTTGCGAACTGAGGGTTCGGTTTCTCCACTCGAACCTTATACTGTAGTTTCCTGTCGTGATAAAACATTTGCCTGAATTTTGACGTGAATGAATATTCTTTTAAAGACCGTCACGCCTAAATAACCATACCTTGAATGGAATCAAATTGGCGCCTGATCACGAACTTAACGGGCGTGTATTATGCAGCCCTGAAGAAGTGAAACATCTCTTTCCGGAGAGGGTCATCGCTGCTGCCGTTCAATGGCCTCGGGAAAAGAATGGACAACTAGTCTCTTAAGGATTTTCTTATATGCTTTGAACAGACCGGACATTTTCTCCAGTCATGTCCGCGTGCCGGGCAATGGGTACGTCCGAAATAAATGATCTGTAGGTGTGCGACGTTCCATTTGTTTTCCGGGATGAGCCTTTTGAGGTCGCGTTCCGTCTGCTCTACGCTTTTGCCTGATGACAGACCCCATCGATAGGCCAGTCGGTGGATGTGCGTGTCGACGGGAAAGGCAGGTTTTCCAAAGGCCTGCGTCATAACCACGGACGCCGTTTTGTGGCCAACGCCAGGCAATGACTCGAGATCTTCAAAGTTGTCGGGCACCTGGCCGTTGTACTTTTCGATCAGGATCTGCGACAGTTTGCTGATGGCTTTGGACTTCGCCGGAGACAAACCGCAAGGTTTTATTATTTCGCGGATCTCGTCTACGGGAATTTTCGCCATGTCGTAGGGGTTGTCCGCAAGACCAAAAAGTATTGGGGTCGTCTTGTTCACCCGTTCGTCGGTGCACTGTGCTGAAAGCAGTACCGCTATCAGGAGGGTATACGCATCCTTGTGGTCGAGTGGAACCTCCGGGTTGGGAAAATACTTGTTGAGTATCTTCAGGATATCGCTGACTTTTTCAGCCTTCGTCATCGCATTGCAGGGACTAATCGTAGATCAGATATTTTTGCCGCATTGTCTTATAGGCCTCAAGGTCGTGTTGCCAGCTCGCGCGAATTTGTTCTTCTGACCAGCCGTCAATGATTTGTTGTTTCAATTCAGGTGTACCGGCGAGACGATCGAAAGAGCTGGTGAAGAAATTTTCTTTATTTGGGTATTTGTTGTAGAAGTTGATCAGGTAGCTGAGGTCAATGCGGGGTGCCACTTCAACATTTCGCAGATCGAGACCGTAGCACGTCTTTCCTTCATGAGGCGGATGGATCGACATACCGGCAATAGGCACCGGCGTAAATTCAAACGGTAAATCCTTGAACTCGGGATTCCCGATGATCAGGAAGGGTATTTGTGTTCCCCGGCCGACGGAGATGACGGTGCCCTCAAACAAGCACAACGACGGATAAAGGCGTACCGACTGATCGTTGGGAAGATTCGGTGAAGGTTTGGCAGGCAGCGAATAGAATTTCCCGTGTGACCAATTCTTAACCGGAATGATGTCGACGTCGCAGGTGAGCCCGCCCTCGAGCCATTTCTCACCGTTGATCATTTGCGCGAGTTCTCCCACGGTCAGTCCGTGTACGATTGGAATAGGGTGCATTCCCACAAACGACTTCAACTCGGGGATGCGGATTGGCCCGTCAACATAATCGGAGTTGGGGTTGGGTCGGTCCAGCACAATGAGCTTTTTGTTATTCTCGGCACATGCCTCCATGACGTAATGCATGGTGCTGATGTAGGTGTAGAAGCGCGTTCCGACATCCTGGATGTCGAAGATGACAATATCCACGTCGGCGAGTTGCTCGGACGATGGCTTGCGAGTGGCGCCGTATAAGGATTCGATCGGAAGCCCGGTGCGCTCGTCGATTCCGTCAGCGATCTTCTCTCCATCGGGGGCGGAGCCGCGGAATCCGTGCTCCGGGGCGAAGACTTTCATTACTTCGACGCCGAGCGACATCAATGTATCGGCGAGATGGGACGAGCCGACCAACGATGTATGGTTGACCACCAACGCAACCCTTTTGCCCTCCAGCTTGGGCAAGAGAACATCGAGTTGTTCGGCGCCGACCACGATGCGGTCAGACTGATCCTCGCGGGATTGCTGAGCCGGAGCGTGATTGGTACACTGGACTGACAAAATGAGCGTGAGGCACCACGCGGCGAGCGTTACAATTTTCATAATTCAAAAAACACTTTTCTTCGGTATCCGGAGTTATCGTATTATTGGAGGGTAATTTCGGGCGAAAAGTTACCAAAATTTGAATCTATCCTATTTCATATCCCGAAGAATTAGTTCGAAACAAAAAGAGAGCGAGGACGGGGGCAAAACCAACGGCTTCTCGTCGGTCATATATCGCATTGCACTGGCGACCATCGCCATTGGGCTGGCTGCCTCGCTCCTTTCTTTTCTGATCATGAGGGGTTTCCAGGAAACCGTCAAGGAAAAGATTTACAGCTTCAACGGTCACATTCTTATCACGAAGTTCAGCACCAACAATTCCCAGGAGGAACAGCCCTTTAACTACCACATAGACGTTTATGAAAATCCCGACGATTATCCTCATGTTCGTCACGTTCAGGAATATGCGCATAAGGTGGGCGTCGTAAAGACAGAGGATGAGGTGTTCGGGCTTGTCATCAAGGGAGTGGGAAACCGCTTCGACACCAGCACATTCAACGACTACCTCGTTGAGGGCCGCTTTATTTCTTTTGAAGATCCCGCCTATTCACGCGAGGTGGTGTTGAGCAAGATTATCTCTGATAAGCTTAAGGTCGGTGTGGGAGATCAAATACTCGTTCATTTTTTTCAGAACCCTCCAAGATTCAGACGGCTGGAGGTGTCGGGTATCTATGAAACAAACTTGTCGGAGTACTTCGACAGTAAGATAATTCTCGGAGATATTCGGCTCATTCAGCGGCTGAACGACTGGCGCGACAGCCTCGCCGGTGGCATTGAAATATTTGTCGACCATCCAAACAACGCCCCGGCTGCTGCATCTGCTATCGGCGAGGGTATGGATTACGACCATTACGTTGAACTGATCAGCGACAGGTATGCGCAGGTATTTGACTGGTTGAACCTTCTCAGCAGGCAGGTGACCATTCTCCTGATCATCATCCTGGTGGTCGTCTGTGTCAACATGGTGTCAATCGTGTTGATACTGGTGATGGAGAGAACACAAATGGTTGGCATGCTGAAGGCGATGGGGGCGACCAACGGCCAGATACGGTCCATCTTTCTTTACAACGGCGTGCGGCTTTCACTCAAGGGACTGCTGTTGGGTAACCTGCTCGGACTTGGTTTGTGTTTCATTCAGGATCGCTTCAAGATTATCAAACTGAATCCCCACGACTACTACATGTCCTTTGTGCCGATCGGCTGGCATTGGGACACCGTGGTGATTTTGAATTTGCTAACGCTGGGAATAGTCACAGCGGTATTGCTGATCCCGACGTC
>CAZIAG010000172.1:1859-7881 GCA_964537375.1 uncultured Roseivirgaceae bacterium | reverse complement strand
TACGACCCATGGTAGCATATGCGTAAGTGTAGGCACTTCCGGCGATCGGTATCATCGAAGCAAATTCAGCGTAGCAAAGACCCGCAAATGCGCAGGCCAGTGCCGATACGACGAACGACAGGACCACGGCAGGTCCGGCGTAAACTGCTGCTGCCTGTCCGGTGATCACGAATATGCCCGCACCGATCACTGCACCGATGCCAAGCGCTACAAGATTCCATTTTCCAAGGGTACGCTTCAAGCCGTGGCTGGAGCTTCCTGATTCTTCCATCAGGACCTCCATTGGCTTTTTGGTAAATAGTGGGTTTGCCATTTATCAGGTGATTTAGGTTAGGTTAGATTTTAGCTGCTAAAAGTAGCAAGAATAATGTATTTGCCTAAAAGGTGTTTTGGCCTTTCTTTATTTTGTCCATGAACGGAAACCGGGGTTGCTGATCGTACTAGGCCTGCTCCCGGCCCGGCGAGGCCGATGATTCCTCATCAATTCCGGGTTGATTGATTTCCGGATTGTCGACCGGGTGGTTAACGGTGTTGATGCGTGGCTCAGACGCCGTTCCGCTCTCCCTGTGCTTGGCTTCCTCGTCTTCTGCACGGAACTTATCCTTAAAAAATCTTCGCTGAAAAAGCAGGATGGTCGCCACACCGATGAATATGGAGGAGTCGGCTATATTGAACACCGGACTGAAGAACAGGAAATTCTCACCGCCCTTGAATGGAATCCAGTCGGGTAAAGTGAACTCGACGATCGGAAAGAACAACATGTCTATTACCTGCCCATGGAACCACGGCGTTGGAGAATCCGGGGGATGATTGTTCAAAAACACTCCGTAGAAGGTACTATCGATCACGTTGCCGACCGCCCCGCCCAGGATCAAGGCCATACAAATGAGAAAGCCGTTGTGCGCTCCCTGAATCGCCATTTTCCATAAATAGAAACCGATTCCGAACATGGCCACGATACGGAAGGCGGTAAGCGCAAGCTTGCCAAATTCGCTGTTCCATCGAATCCCAAACGCCATTCCCGGATTGAGCAGGTAGTGAAGTTTGAACCATTCACCAATGACGTTGATCTCTTGGTGAAGATACATATAATTATACACCAGCAGCTTCGATGTCTGATCGATCAGTATAACGACGAACGCAATCAGGAAATAGCGCGAGACCTTCATTTAGCGACGTTATGGGGGGTAAAATTCATTCCGGAAAATTGCAAAAATTCCTGGCCAACAGACGGGCGAAACATGGCGAGTGGTCCGAAAATCATTTTGCTACAGATATCTTCACCTTCAGCATAAACTCGTCCATATCAACCTCCGTCCCCCCGGTGACGGTGTCCTTCAACTCCAGGGTGAGGGCCTGTGTCTCCAGGGCGATGTAATCCCGGTGCTCGGTCAATGCAGAGGTCACCAATTCCCCGTCGCGCTCGACCTCGATGCCGATCTTGTCGAGCACTTCAAGGCCCATGTCTTTTCGGAGGTTTTGCACACGATTAACAAAATCCCGTGCTATACCCTCCTTTCGAAGTGATTCGGTGACGTTGATATCCAATGCTACCGTTAGCCCGTTTTCGGAGGCAACCGACCAACCGGGAATGTCTTCCGAGCTGATCAAAACGTCGTCCAACACAATGTTGAATCCACCTTTCTCGAGTGTGTTCTGTGTTTCAAGCGTATTGATCTCATCCTGAGAAAGGCTATTGATCACGGCGGCCACTTCCTTTACGCGAGGACCGTATTGTTTGCCCAGCTTCGCGAAGTTTGGCTTCACTTTCTTGACCAGCACGCCGGACGTGTCATCGATATACTCGATCGTCTTGACGTTGACTTCGGCCAAAATAATCTCCTCTACGGGCTTAACGCGACGGGCAAAGGCTTCGTCCAATACGGGAAGCAGGATTTTTTTCAACGGCGTACGCACCTTGATCTTGTTTGTTTTTCGAATGGAGTGCACCAATGAGCAGATTCGCTGGGCGTAATCCATTGATTTCTCCAGCTCTCCGTCAATTCGTTCCTTCTCGGCAACGACGAGATCGGTAAGGTGGATCGAAGGGTGTCTAAGGGGTGTTTTGTTGGCGATGGCGCGGTCGCGGATATTATCTGTCAGATTCTTGTACAACCATTCGCTGACGAACGGCGCTATGGGCGCCATAAGTTGTGCTGTGACGAGGAGGCATTCATAGAGTGTTTCGTAAGCCGCTTTCTTATCATCGCTCAGCGGCGCACTTCCACCGGCCTTGTCGTTGGATGGCTTCCAGAATCTTTTCCGGTTGAGACGGACATACCAATTCGATAAGTGGTCGTTTACGAATTCCTGGATAGCTCTGGCCGCCCGGGTCGGCTCGTACTCATTGTAAGCCTTCGTCACATCGAGTATCGTCGACTGAAGTCGAGAGATGATCCAACGATCGAGATTCGTGAGATGTTCCGGCGAGCCGAGGTTCATTTCGTCCTTGACAAACCCGTCAATGTTGGCATAAAGTGCAAAGAAGGAATAGGTGTTGAACAATGTTCCGAAAAACCGGCGTTGCACCTCGACAATTCCGTCGGTGTCAAACTTCAGGTTGTCCCACGGTGGCGCGTTTTCCATCATATACCACCGTACGAGATCAGGACCGTACTTCGCAAGCGTGTCGAATGGGTTCACTACATTGCCCTTGCTCTTCGACATTTTGTTGCCATTCTTGTCGAGGACCAGGCCGTTTGAGATGACGTTCCGGAAAGCAACACCGCCATTCCCGACTTTCTCGTTGACCTCCTGAATTTCGGGGCTGCACTCGCTCATCATCACGGCAATCGCGTGAAGGGTAAAGAACCAACCGCGTGTCTGATCGACGCCTTCAGCGATAAAATCTGCAGGGTAATTCTTTTCAAAGATGTCACGATTTTCAAACGGATAATGCCATTGTGCATAGGGCATTGCACCCGAGTCAAACCAAACATCGATCAAATCCGGTTCGCGATACATCTCTTTACCGGAGGGGCTTACAAGGACAATCTCATCCACGTAGGGCCGGTGCAGGTCGCCTTTTTTCAAGGGCGATTCTCGCATGAACCCCTTCTCAATCGCCCGAGCGATTTCCTGTTCCAGCTCCTGGACCGATCCGATGCAGATCTCCTCTTTTCCGTCGCGCGTGCGCCAAATGGGAAGTGGAGTCCCCCAGAAACGGGTCCGTGACAGGTTCCAGTCGACAAGATTTTCCAGCCAATTGCCGAACCGGCCCGTGCCCGTTGATTCAGGCTTCCAATTGATGGTCTTATTCAGCTCGACCATTTTGTCCTTGAGCGCGGTGGTGCGGATAAACCAGGAGTCCATCGGATAGTAGAGCACGGGCTTGTCTGTTCGCCAGCAGTGCGGATAGCTGTGCTCATACTTCTCCACCCTGAATGCCTTGTTTTCTTCCTTAAGGATGATGGACAGAATTACATCAGTCGACTTATAGTCAGGGTGATTTTCGTCTTCACCTGTGTAATTTTTTACATAGAAGTCATCCACACCAAGTGCCTTGTGGGTGCGGATATTGTACTTGAGCACAGCGTCGCGGAGGTGCTGGCCGATTTTCGCGACGAATTTTCCTTTCCGATCGACGGTGGGCATTTCATTCCCTTGCTCGTCACGTACCGTTTTGGGGGTGATTCCATGTTGTTTAGCAACGCGAAAGTCATCAGCGCCGAACGTCGGTGAGGTGTGTACGACGCCGGTACCATCCTCTGTCGTGACAAAATCACCTGCAACAACCTGGAAGGCTTTGTCTTCGTCGTACAACGGTTGCACCCAGGGCAGCAATTGTTCATAACGCAATCCGACAAGCTTAATGCCTTCGAATTCATTAACCACCTCAAACGGTATCGTCTTGTCGCCCGACTTGTAGTCAGCCACCTTGAGACTTCGGTTTTTCTCCGGGAAGTACCTTCCCAAAAGATCCTTTGCGAGGACAACGCTTACCGGTTTGTGTGTGTACGGATTGAATGTCTCGACCTGAACGTAGGTGATCTTCTCACCGACAGCCAGCGCGGTATTGGATGGCAGCGTCCAGGGCGTTGTCGTCCAGGCAAGGATGAAGACTTCACGGTCCGACTTTTCGAAGAGGAATTCAGACGCCTTATTCCGAATGACTTTGAACTGCGCGACGATAGACGTGTCCTTCACTTCGCGATAACAACCGGGAAGATTGAGTTCATGTGAACTTAACCCGGTTCCGGCACCGGGCGAATAGGGCTGGATGGTGTAACCCTTGTACAGAAGTCCTTTGGCATGAAGGTTCTTAAGGAGCCACCAAAGTGATTCAATGTATTCGTTTTCATAGGTGATGTACGGGTTGTCCAGATCGACCCAGTAACCCATTTTTCGGGTCATGTCATCCCACTGGTCCTTATACATCATCACCGTTTCGCGACATTTCCGATTGTACTCTTCGACCGAGATCTTTTTGCCGATATCATCTTTGGTGATACCCAGCTGTTTCTCAACCTGTAGCTCAACGGGCAAACCATGGGTATCCCATCCGCTTTTGCGTTTCACCTGGAAACCGGCCAGCGTCTTGAAACGGCAAAAAATGTCCTTAACGGTCCTCGCCATGACGTGATGGATGCCGGGGGTTCCATTGGCGGAGGGTGGTCCTTCGTAAAACGTAAAGGTTTCGGCGCCTTCCCGGTTGCTCACAGACTTGTCGAAAATCCGCTCCCGTGTCCAAAACTCCAGTATCTCATCTGCCAACCTGGCGTAATCAAGGGCTTTGTGTTCTGTGTATTTGCCAACCATTGCTGTGGAAAGTAGCCTTTAAACGGAAATAAGACCGCAAAGATATTAAATCCGGCGCTAAATCAGGCCCCTAACTGGTGCCACAAAAAATCGACTGACGGCAGACGCGGGCAGCCTGCCGCGGCGTGGGCCTATTCGGCGGCCGAATGCCGGTTGTGGATTCTGATCTTGGAAAGGTCGATCTCCTCGTCTTCGTGCTCAGTGTAGAAGCTCGAACCGACTTCGTCGATAAGCAGGTGGTCTTTCCGACGCTTGGGCTTGTCAAACGTCATGATCAGCGCAGGCAACAGGATGAGGTTGGTAAACATTGAGATAGCCAACGTGGTCGAGGTGAGTATGCCCAGGGCGATCGTGCCGCCGAAATCGGAAAAAGCAAAAATGCTGAAACCAGCAAACAGCACGATCGACGTATACATAATGCTCTTTCCTGTTTCAATAATACTGTCGCTTACCGCAACCGGAATAAAGAAGTTGTTTGCAAGAATCTCCTGTCGGTACTTGGCCAGGAAACGTATGGAGTTGTCTACCGAAATGCCAAACGTAATGCTGAAGATCAATGCCGTACTGGCCTTGAGCGGGATGTCCATATAACCCATGATCCCCGCGGTGATCATCAGCGCCAGAAGGTTGGGAACCAGCGAAATAATGATCATTCGAAGGTTGGCAAACAAAGCCACCATAGACAAGGTGATGAGTGCAAAGGCGAGGAGCAGACTTTCCTGGAGGTTAGCGATCAGGAACTTATTACCCTTGATAAAGATCTTTGTTGAGCCGGTGATGGCGGTGGCGATAGAATCGCGGCCGTCTGATACGAACACTTCGCGCATCTTGGGCTCGATAACAAAATGCACCAGCGAATCCAACTTCACCGAGCCAATATCGGCCATTTGCGCAGAGATCCGCATTTTCGTCAGCGTCGAATCTACGAATGAGCGGAAAAGTCCACTGTTGTCGCTTTGGTTCTTAAGGTAGGGGAGGATGAATGCGGCTTCCCGGCGACTCGGGAGTTCATATCGGTCGGGATTGTTGTTGTAGAAAGCTTGCTTGGCCGCTTTCACAAAGCTGATCAATGACAAGGGCTTCGAAATGTTTGGCAATGAATCCAGGAACATTTCGAACTCCTCAATCTTCTGAAGGTTCTCGACATCCAGCAACGGCCGCCTCCGCTTGGTGATGAACTCCACGACCATCTCCAGTGGCATTATGCCGCTGAAGTTATCTTCGAAGAACTTGAGGTCAGTTTTAACCTGGCTATCTTCCGGTA
>CAZIAG010000172.1:0-1849 GCA_964537375.1 uncultured Roseivirgaceae bacterium | reverse complement strand
TCCGGTACGTCGTCGACCATAAACGATACGGACCTCAACTGCCAAATTCCGTATGCGGAACTCACTGCGAGGACGATGGACAACGCATAGATGATGAGTCTATGCCGGTGAACGATAAGGTCGATGGCGGTGAGAAATTTATTCATGAACCTGAAGTTCAGGTGCTGAAGATGACGCTCTGTCGGCGTTGGCAGCCAGGAAAAAATACTGGGTATCAGCACGAGACTCACAAGGAACAAGGCCATGATGTTGATGCCTGCGACGATACCGAACTCGCGAAGAATCGTAATGTCAGTGGCCAGGAGCGTCAGGAATCCGATGGCTACCGTGAGGTTGGTGAGAAAGGTAGCGAGTCCCATCTTTTTCACCACGGTCGTGATTGCAGCCAGCTTGTCTTTTGTTCGCGAGAACTCCAGATGATACTTGTTCAGTAGATAAATAGCATTGGTTATCCCGATCGTGACAATCACAGGGGGAATCAAACCGCTCAGCAAGGTGATCCGATACCCAAATAGCGAGAGCGTTCCCAGGGTCCACACAACGACCACAGCGATGATGATCATTGAAAACATCACTGCGCGGAACGACCGGAAGAAGGCAAACATGATCAATCCGGTAATCAATGCCGACGCGTACAGGAAGAGCTGCATTTCGACCCGTACCTGGTTTGCCACGACGGTGCGGATGAATGGCAATCCCGCATAGTGTAATTTTATACCTGTCCTTTTCTCAAATGCCTGACCTTCCTTCAGCAATGCGGCTGTAAGAGGTTCACGCAACGCGCTGTTCATCACGTCCTTGTTCACCGTGACGATGGTCATGGTGGCGCCATTGTTTGCATTAATCAGCTGGTCGGTATAAAATTTCTGATCCAGCGCGAGCCGCATGAGGCTGTCGAACTGCTCTTCGGAACTGATCCGGTCGGGAAATATGTTCGCCAGGTAAAAACGTGAATTATCCTTGTCCTTCAGGATCGCTTTCATCACCGGAAGGGAAATCACTTCGCTGACACCCCCGATCTGTTTCAGGTTACGGGCAAGCGTTCGGTAAGCCTCAAAATTGGCGAGATCATAGATACTGCTGTCCTTTAGCCCAATAGCAATAATATTTCCATCCTCCCCGAACTGTGCCTTGAAGGCGTTCAGCTCTTTCATGTCGGGGTCATTGGGCGGTACCGTCCGTGCGAAGTCGTAGCTGAGTTGCACCTTCGAGGCGTAGAATCCCATGACGATCGTGATCAGCCCCACGAGGAGGATCAGCGATAGGCGGTTCTTAATGATAAAACGGGCGATGGTGTCCCACATTGAAGCGTCTGGTTATAGAAAAGAGGTGTAAAGCTAGTGAATTGCTGCCAAAGTTTCGGAATGCAGAAAAAGTCGAACTACTAAAATTCGCTCAACGGCGGCGTATCCAAAAAACTCGCTACCGGGGCGTGCCGCTGATTCGCCGATAAATGGACAGCGCGTGACGATCGGTAAGTCCTGAAATGAAATCGATGATCAGCCTTAGCATCTCGTAGGTTCCGACCGACCCGCGGCTTATAGAAGCGAGAATATCGGGCGGTAAAAGCCGTTGGAGATTCTGGTACTTTCGGGAAGCGGAATTAGTCATTACAGATTCACCCGCACGACAGAATTCTTCAAGCAAACCAGGCAGCGCGCGGTGACCGGAAGCTTCTATCTCTACAACGTGCCTTGCGCGGTAAATGCGTTCGACCGACAGTTGACTGATTGCTTCAAGTGAATTTTTGTAGGCTGTCAATCCAGTCAGGGCTTCATCAAATCGCCCGTCGAGTATTGCGTCCTCATTGGAAAGAAAAACATCCGTGCAGGCATCGATTAATACGCCT
>CAZIAG010000171.1:7369-7960 GCA_964537375.1 uncultured Roseivirgaceae bacterium | reverse complement strand
GTAGGTGTCTCCAATCATGCCCACCGGGATAATAAAGTCGAAGTCCTCGTACGAGCTGTAGGGGTTCATGACGCGAACGTCGTAGTCAATGCCAGTAGCCCGGAGGTTGGGACCGGAGAAGCTATAGTTGAGGGCACGTTCCGCGGAAATTGGGCCAGCGCCGATAGTGCGGTCCATGAAGATGCGGTTTCGCTTGACCAGCTTCTCGAATTCTTCCAACGCTTCTGGGAATTCCTTGAGAAACTTTTCAATCTTTGCCCAGGCTGTAGGTGTGAAATCACGTTCGAAGCCACCGATCCGGCCAATGTTTGTTGTTAACCTTCCACCGCAGATCTCTTCGTAGATCTCGTAAATAAGTTCGCGGAATTGAAACAAGTACACGAAGCCGGTTAATGCCCCGGTATCCACCGCGATCACGGTATTGCAAATCAAGTGATCTGATATGCGCGCCAACTCCATGATTATTACCCGCAGGTACTGTACGCGCTTTGGAATTTCCGCTCCAATGAGTTTTTCCACCGTCATGTGCCAACCCAGGGTGTTGATCGGGGCGGAGCAATAATTCATCCTGTCGGTGATGGGGGTAATCTG
>CAZIAG010000171.1:4551-7359 GCA_964537375.1 uncultured Roseivirgaceae bacterium | reverse complement strand
ATGGTAGGCTCGGAATCAATGATAATGTCGCCGTCCATGGTGAGCACGTTTTGAAAAATACCGTGAGTCGCCGGGTGTGTCGGTCCCAGGTTCAGCTTGGTATATTGCTTCGCGTCCGTGCCTGCGTTTTGCGTGATGATATCTTCGTTTGCCATTATCTTCCGAACATTTGATCGCTTTTGTCCTCGCGTGTCTGGTCTTCCAACGGGTACTCTTTCCGCAGCGGGTGGATGATCATATCCTCCACATTAAGAATTCGCTTCAGGTTTGGATGGCCATGAAACTTTACACCGAAAAAGTCGAACGTTTCGCGTTCCATCCAATTGGCGCCGGCAAAGATGTCGGTTATGGTTTGCGTCTCCGGCCGTTCCTCCGGCAGGTAGATCTTCAGGCGAACCCGCCAATTGTTTTCCAGGCTGTGCAACTGGTACATGATCGCGATGCTCGACGCCTCCGGAAAGTGAATGCCGCAAAGTGTTGTCAGGTATCTGAATTTGGCCTCAGGATGATCGTACAGGTATCGAATGATGTCCTTAATCCTTTCCGGCTTCAGATTGAAGGTGAGGAATCCATACGGCGCCTCTGTGGAAAGGATCTCGGTTTCGAATTTTTCCTGGACTATGTTGACGACTTTCTCCTGAACAGTATTATCCATGGTTATTCAATACCATACTTATTCAACAAGGCTTTGTATTCAGGGGAATCCCTGCGCCTGAGCGATTCAGTTTCAGCGAGATGCTGAATGCGCATAACGCCGTCGATGATCTGCTCCGGACGTGGGGGACAACCCGGCACATAGACATCCACTGGAATTATGCGATCTATTCCCTGCAAAACGCTGTAGGTGTCAAATATACCTCCGCTACAGGCACAGGCTCCTACGCTGAGGACCCAACGAGGTTCCGCCATTTGCTCATACACCTGACGGAGGACCGGGCCCATCTTCTTGGCGATCGTGCCCATAACCATCAGCAGGTCGGCCTGGCGAGGCGAGAAGCTCAGCCTCTCCGATCCAAACCGCGCCAGGTCGTAATGGGCCCCCATTGTGGCCATGAATTCAATCCCGCAGCAGGAGGTTGCGAACGGCAGGGGCCAAATGGAGTTCTTGCGGGCCAGGCCCACTACCTTCTCCAGGGTGGTGGCAAAGAAGCCGGCGCCCTCGTAGCCCTCGGGCTTTTCACCCAACGTTATCCCGTTTTTTTGATCCGTGGTTGATGTCATGTCGTTCCTTTTCCGTTTCCCCAATTATCCCTGATTCCTGTGTCTAAAAGATTCGGCTTAATCCCACTCGAGTGCCTTCTTCTTGATAATATAGAAGAAGCCCACCAGCAGCAACGCGACAAATACGATCATCTCGATAAAACCAGCCTGGCCCAATTCCTGAAAGTTCACAGCCCAGGGATACATGAAGATGACCTCCAGGTCGAATAAAACAAACAGGATAGCGACCAGGAAATAGCGAATCGGGACCGGGTTCCTCGCGTTGCCGATCGGCTCGATACCGCACTCGAAAGGATCGAGCTTGATTTTGGTCTTGCGCTTTGGGCCGAGCCAGTGCGTCACAATCATCGTGGTGGCCACAAAGCCGGCGGCGACAAGAAACATCAGGACAATAGGCAGGTAGTCAGCTAATCCGGGGTGTGTCATAATTCTCCAGAATATAGGCGGCCAAAATTAACCCTATTTTTCAGTTCAAAATATTCTTCTGCACAATATTCTCTCCCCGGAAAGCCGAAAACAAGTAAAAGTCTCTTTTCGCGCTTACCCCAGTGAAAAACGTGGATGACAGCCCTCGTAAAGCGTAGGTCCAATTGCAATTCACGGCATGTGCAGACTCGGCGTAAGGAGACGTCCGACTGTCGAACCGACGCGGGCAATCGTTTGAAAAATTTCAGTTCACAAAAAATTGATTTTTCGGGTGTACCTTTGTGATCTCATTAGCTGAACAGTGTCACTTATTGAAAAAGTTCGGGCGGTGGAGGCGTTGTTCTCCGAGCTCGACGAGCAGATCAGGCTCTTCCAGATGCAGTCGTCGCTCGCCTGCAAGACCCGTTGCGGCCAATGTTGTCTTCGGCCCGATGTTCAGGCCACGATACTCGAATTTCTTCCGCTTGCCCACTACCTGCTCGAGACTGATCAGGCAGCCGATTGGTACGATCGGTTGGAAGAGGACACGCCTGCAATCTGCGTTGTAATCAACCCGTTTCAGAATCAACGCGGCCTTTGCGGACAATATACCCATCGCGGGCTCATATGCAGGTTATTCGGGTACTCTACCCGGCGCAATAAGTACGGGCAAAAAGAATTAATTACCTGCCAGACGATAAAGACCGAACAGAAAGAAAAACTGGCCAATGCCATGACTTTGTTGTCGGAGGGTGGCGACGTGCCCGTTGCAAGTGCTTACTATACCAGGCTCCGGGCCATCGATGATGCACTGGCCCGGGATTTGTACCCGATTAATGTAGCCATAAGGAAAGCCCTTGAAACGGTGCTCAACTACCATATCTACCGACGTAAATGCGTATAGAAGCCTGGGACTTGTGCTTCTGATTTGTTTTTTGTCTATCCACGCGTCAGGTCAGGACACAGTAAACATCAAGCCCTTTGAACGGTATTGGACACAGCCCCGACTCGTGCCTCGTTTTGGTGTAGGTATTCAGCGCGTTGCCTTCGCTGAGGTGGGTATTCAGTGGCACAAGATCTATGTACACCCTCTTGCCCTGGCATCCGCGGGTCCTTATGTGAGCTTCGAGGGGATTGTCGACGATGATTCCTTTATTGCCGGGCCGCGAATCGGTTACGAGG
>CAZIAG010000171.1:0-4541 GCA_964537375.1 uncultured Roseivirgaceae bacterium | reverse complement strand
TACCTGCATGCCGGCGATGAATCATTTGCGCTCACTCCCCGCGCTGGCCTCAGCGTTTTTGGGTTTGTGAATCTCTCTTACGGATACCACGTGTTCCTGTCCGATTTCCGTTTTTCTGCCATTTCTCCGAATCGCCTGGCCTTGACGGTGAGCCTCAACAGGGATTATTTTAATGTGAAAGCGGCGCCAAAGCACAGACGATCAGTCCCAGGCTTGAGGGAATGATGTGCACCTTGTTCTTGCTAATGGACTGTTTCAGTTTCCGGCCTCGCCGACAGTTTCGTCAACAGTTCCTTTGGATTTACGGTCAATAACTTTCGCGACGTCAAATAGGCGATTACCTTTTTTTCGAGATAATGATGAAGAGGGAGCAATACGGAAATCAAAGCAATCTTGATCGTCAGGATCTTCCAGGGCTCTCCGTGTGTCCAGTCGTGTATCTGGTGATCGGCAAGAAGTATAATGAACTCAAACAGGAAGATGAACGC
Organism: uncultured Roseivirgaceae bacterium; assembly: GCA_964537375.1. Taxonomy (GTDB): domain Bacteria; phylum Bacteroidota; class Bacteroidia; order Cytophagales; family Cyclobacteriaceae; genus Chryseosolibacter. The sequence continues at coordinate 4,053 of CAZIAG010000171.1, read as the reverse complement.
AAAAAAACCGAGAATGCGGATGGTCGCCCTGGAGACGCTGAATATTCCCAACATTACCAGTACGATAAAGACGGCCGCGATTGCCGTTGTGATCCCCATATATTGAATATGGTGACGTTCACGCTTTGCGATTTCTGCCAATTCCGCTTCCCTTGCCTGCCTTTTATTTTCATTGTCGACCTCAAGGGCCAGCAAGTCGCGTTCCGCAGCGAGGTTGTCGAGACTGTCCTTGAAGTGAATCGACCGCCGATGATAATGATAGGCATTCTTGTAATCTCCAAGGCGTTGATATACTGAGTCGAGTTGACTGCATGCTTGGTGCAGTATCGTGATGTCCTTATGGCTCTCACCAAGTTGATATACTTTAAGCCAATACTCGAGCGACTTCCTGTGGTTACCCGTCTGTCTAAAGTAATAGGCGTAGTTCCCGTAGAAATACCACTGATTGTAAAAGTTCGCTCTTTTTTCAAACTCGGGCTCGGCCAGTGTATAATAGTATTTGGCGGAATCAAACTTACCAAGGGCGGTGTAGGCCAGGGCATACGCGTGATTTATGTACATAGCGAAACCGGCGTTTGCCATAAATGACTTCAACTCCGTTTTTTCATTGACCAGTTGCAATGCTTTCTCAGGCTGGTTGCTGGTGAAATACAGGTCGAACAGCCTGGCGTAAACGTTCAGTTTGTAAATGGAAAAATCCAGGCTGTCGGCCAACGCCATGCATTTGTCGTAAAAGTTGATAGCAAAATCGTATTGTTTCGTTTTGACGTATATGAGTCCGATGGCGATGTACAACTCCAGTCGGTCCCAGCGTCGATTCCGCTCCACGGTTAGTGAGTGCACATCAAACAAGTAGTCTTTTGCCTTTTCAAATTCTCCGAGGTCTTCGTAAAAGGAGGCCATGTTGTAATAGCAATCCCTCAATTGCTCGTATTTGCCGGATACTTCCGCAATGTTCAGTGCCTGCAGGTAGTTGCGAAAGGCGAGTAGCTTTTCATTGCGAGTATGGTAACTGCGGGCAAGCGAGTTGAAGGCGGCGACCTTCAACGAATCGCTGTCAACGGTAGAGGCGATGCTCACCGCCAGGTTGCCGTAATTCAATGCTTTGTCCTTTTGTCCCTCCAGGCGCGCCGCCCGTGCCATCATGATGTAGGACCAGGCAACAAATTCTTCCAAACCGCCCTTCCTGGCAAGCTCGAGGGCTTTGGTCGCGTATTCTTTTCCCTTTTCTGCATTTTCCCGCATATTGCCGGAGTCAAAATGCCGATTGGCGTGGGAGAGCAGGGCGAGGAGGATCAACTTTCGATCCCGGCTCAGTTCTGCAGTTCTCATTTGCTCCTTCGCGTACGCTTCCGCCTTTTCGTTGTCGATGTTCATGTGCAGGGTAGCCAGTTGCCCCAGGATCGTAATCCGGTTTTTGGCGTTGGTAGCCTTTTCAAGTTCCCGGTTGAGGCTATCGGCCAATGCGAGGTTTTGGCCGTGGGCACGAATGATGACGAAAAGGAGTGCCGGAAGAAGCAAAAGGGCTCTGATCATAGGTCAGGTTAACGATACACTAAAAATAAGGAAGCCCGCCGAATCAGCAACCAGAAAAATGCAATTCCCTCCATGCGTGGAACACTCGTCACGCCAAAAGAGAGAATCAATACTGGCCCGACTTACTGCTTCGGAAATTTTGTTTTGAAAAGGGATGAATGGATGGTGAGAGAGATCGCGTCACCACTTAAAAAGACAGCGTGTGAAACAAGATTCGCTGCCGAGCTTCAGTCCTTCTTTTTCTGCTCTTCGCGTTTCACTTTAACGTAATCGACATAGCCAAGGGAAGCTGCGAAGGCCACCAGGACAGCCACAATAAGAATAAAAAGATTCGCTCCGTCGCCGATATATTGCTCGAACATCTTGAAGAAGGTTTAGGCCACAAATCTATGGGTTTCAGGAAAAAACGGAAACGAAATTGCCCTTAATTTAGGAATCAGGGGTGTCCCGGGAATTTTCAAAAGTGTGAATTTCGGCACGAGCATCAGTTCTTTCAAAGGCCGCCGTTCCATTCCCCTCCAAAGCCGGGACGTTCACCATAAGCGATGAACACACCACGAGATTGACTTCGCCGGTCAACAATTTGACATCCCATAAGAAAATCCCCTTTTCGGGGGCTCGGGGGTTGGCGGGGATGACAAACTCCGGCCAAAAAGCGGGGGCTTGAATTCAAAATTTTCCCGGAGACCAAGGGTTCCACGTTGAAAATTATGTTCATGATCCACGCGGCACGTTCCAAAGGGTTTTCGTAATACGCTGAAAAGAATGACGACTACTCCCCTCCATACTTTCCCATGCCCGTTTTCAGGGTGCGGAGGCATCAAAAGGTGTCGCAAAAAAGTTGTCATTGGGGGGGATGTTTTGGGAGGATATCCCGTAGATATCCCGTAGATATCCCGTATATATGGCGTAAATATCGTCTCCATTAGAGAGACGCGGTCTCTAGGTTTAGACTCCTTTCCCCCTTTGTTTCGATTAAGTTCGGCTCATACACAATAAAGACCTTACGCATACGTTGGGAGCGAACTATGCGTATGTATTTCACATCAAAGGCATGCTAAAATGACACTGGGATAAAAGCAGGGGCGTCATTTTCGGAACCACTCACCAGTCGTCGATTTCTTCTCGGGAAGGAAGATTATTGCAGAACTAAAAATTTTGCCGGACACGAATGATTTAGGGATTATTGGGAATCCTATTTTGTCGACATGTCATCGTTACTGTTGCTCAGCAATTCAACCCTGCCAGGGACGCCATTTTTTCAGTGGCCGCGTCCTTTTGTGCAGGAATTTCTTAGGAACGTTACGGGCGAACTGGCTTTTGTTCCTTTTGCCGGAGTCACCATTTCTTTTGATGAGTATACCGGCAAAGTTGCCGAAGTCTTTCGGGAAATGGGATACGTGGTTAACGGAGTGCATCGCGCGGACGACCCGGCGGCGCTTATTCGGTCAGCCAGTGGAATCGTTGTCGGAGGAGGAAACACTTTTGCCCTCTTGGCACGCCTCACCGGACGCGGACTTATGGATATTATCAGCGAAACTGTCCACAAAGGCGTGCCCTACGTCGGCTGGAGCGCCGGTACCAATCTCGCCTGCTCGACGATCATGACGACCAACGACATGCCTATCGTGGAAGTTCCATCTTTCGAGGCACTAAACCTGATCCCTTTTCAGGTTAATCCGCACTACCATGAGCTCAAATTTGAAAGTGTCGGAGGAGAAACTCGGCCCGACCGCATCAACGAATTCCTGTCTCTTAACCCCGACAAGAAAGTGGTCGGGTTGCCAGAGGGTATGTTGCTCGAACGACGCGGTGATACGCTGTGGCTCAAGGGTAACGGAAACGCAAGGCTGTACGAAGCGAACCGACGGCCAGGCGATTTGACGGCCGGTGATGTCAGTCACCTTCTTTCGTGACGGATTTCTGACCGGTGAGGATTTCAATCATAGGCTTATCAGGCTCAAGGCTGCCATCTACAATGCCGAACGAGCCGGCTTTGTAGTTCCAGTTTGCGTATGCGATGTTATTCTTTTCGAAAACGGCGACCATGTCGCGGTACCACGCCAATTTGTCTTCAACCGGAGCGCCTTTAATTACACCAAACTCTCCGCAGTATAAGGGCAGGTTGACCTGTCGCGCCAGATGGATCGGCTTTTTCATCATCTTTTCGAGGGTGTCGCGATTGTAAACCCGCTGCTCCTGCGGTGATTCACCGTCGGTCACGATCTGTCCTGGATAATTCACTTCACCATTGAAATCCTTCAGGAAAGTCCATTGGGCCTGGTAGTGTGTGAGGTGGAATGGTTCATAAAAATGAAAGCTGAGAATGATATGGCGATCGTCAGGGATCTTAAGGAGATCGAATGTTTCGGCCGACTGAAACCGGTTTGACCCGATCACGAGCATTCGTTCCGGTTCCCAAGAGCGCAGTGAGTCTATCGCTCTTGTGACGAGGCGGTTCCAATCCTCCGGGTCATCGGCCACCGGTTCGTTCATAAGTTCATACGCCAGCAACGA
>CAZIAG010000170.1:0-7962 GCA_964537375.1 uncultured Roseivirgaceae bacterium | reverse complement strand
AAGTCTGCGCAACAACGTCGTCAGGCACCTGGCAACGTATCCCGTGGTCAGGGTATGGATAGCGGGATGCGCAACCGGTGAAGAAGCGTACTCGATGGCCATCCTCCTCAGTGAAGAAGGTTTGCTGGACAGGTCGATCATCTATGCCACCGATATCAACCAGCATTCGTTGAAAGTCGCCAGTGAAGGCATTTACGGAATCGAGGAAATGCGAAAGTACACCGGCAATTACATCGCCGCGGGAGGAAAACACGAATTCTCGGATTACTACCGGGCTAATTACGGCCATGCGATTCTGGCGAAGGCCTTGCGGGAAAAGATTGTCTTCTCTCCTCACAACCTCGCCATCGACAAATGCTTCAACGAATTTCAGTTGATTCTTTGCCGAAACGTCCTTATCTATTTCAACCACACGCTACAGGACCGCGTGATCAGCTTGTTTCACGAGAGCCTTGCAGACTTTGGCTATCTCGGACTGGGCGAAAAGGAATCGCTGCTCTTCAGCAGCAAACAAAATCGTTTCGAGCCCACGGACAAGACACAAAAGATCTTTAGAAAAATAAAATGACATGGACACACAGGAGAAAGCGACCATACTGATCGTCGATGACAAAGAAGCAAACATCTTTGCTTTGGAGACCCTCCTGGAAAAGCCCGGGCGTTCGTTCCTCAAGGCCACCAGTGGCACGGAGGGGTTGAAGATAGCGCTGAATGAAGAGGTCGACCTGATTATCCTCGACGTGCAGATGCCCGACCTGGATGGTTTTGAAGTAGCCCAGACGTTGAAGTCGCACAAGCGCACCCGTGATATCCCCATCATATTCGCCTCCGCCGAAAAGAAGGAGCGCCAGTCGGTGATGAAGGGTTTCGAAGAAGGGGCCGTTGACTATCTTCCAAAACCACTCGACCCGGAGGTTACGCGTGCCAAGGTGTCGGTACTCCTTCGAATCCAGCAGCAGAAAAAGGAACTCATGGAAAAGAATCAATCGTTGCTCGCTGCCCAGGAAACCATTCGGACCCTCAATGCACATTTACAGCAGAACATCGAAAAGGTAGAGGCTGCAAACAAGGAATTGGAAGCATTCTCTTACTCCATTTCTCACGACCTTCGCGCGCCCCTGCGATCGATTATCGGTTACTCAAAGGAGCTCGAGGCTGATCACGCGGACGTGCTCAACGAGGATGGGAAATTTGTCTTGTCCGTGATCCAGAAGAATGCCGTCCGGATGAACACCCTCATTGACGACCTGCTTGAGTTCTCGCGAATGGGACGTACTGCATTGAACACCGGCGACGTGAATATGAATGAATTGGTGCAGGCTGTTGTGAAGGAGTTATCCTCCAAAACGTCAACCGCAAATATTCAAATCGGAGATTTGCCCCCATCCGTAGGCGACGCTTCGCTGCTGCGGCAGGTGTGGACCAACCTGATCTCGAATGCCATCAAGTATTCCGCGAAGCGTGAACGTCCGGAAATACAGATCGGATCGCGCCAGGAGTCGAGGGAGAATGTCTATTTCGTCAAAGACAACGGTGCCGGTTTTGACATCAAGTACGCCGACAAATTGTTCGGTGTGTTTCAGCGCCTTCACCGTATGGAGGATTTTGAAGGTACCGGCGTCGGGCTGGCTTTGGTCAAGCGGATTGTCACTCGGCATGGTGGTCGGGTTTGGGCGGAAGCGGAAGTCAATAAAGGAGCAACGTTCTATTTTGCGTTGCCCGGCTAAGGTTCAACGTTTATTGTTCAGGGCTTGCCCCCATCGTAGCGAAACGGAATTGAGCTTCCGGGTTCCGAATCTCCATTTGTCGAAAAATGACAACACAAAGAAACCATAGCCCGTAACAACAGGCTATGGTAACTTAGAACGAAAACATCAACGCCAGTCGCTTTTTGCGGCAACGCTTTACCGACTGCAAGTTGCGGTGAACTTCGTAGTCATCAACAGCAACAGCGGCGGCTTCCCGGTATGCGCGGATTGCTTTACGGTATTGCTTCAGCATTTCATACGCCCGGGCCATACCTTCGTAGAGCGCATTGCGGTTAGGGTTGCGCGCTTTCAGTCCGGCGCGGAAACATTCAATCGCTTCCTCGTAGCGCTCGCCTTTGTTCAACACATCGCCGAGATAATGATACGGCGAGGCGAATTCCGCGCAAAAACGGATCGCCATGCGCAGGTGAGTTTCCGCCCACGAAGGGTCATTGGCGAAGTACGCGTAGGCCCAGCCGAGAAATCCGTGCAACGGCGCGTAGCCCGGCTCCTCCTCCAACACCTTGTGCAACACCTCCAGCGCTTCGTCGATCTGGTCATCGTAAAGCATGTCTTCGACACGGCGCAGCGTGCGGTCGATCCATTCAATAGCTTCCATAGTAAAATAGTTCTTATAAGCAGACGAAAACGGCAAAACAATTCCGTCTGCGTTCATCAGTTTGTCTTTTGTCGATATCCTGGGGAAAAGAAGACCCGGACGACCCGGGTTTGCAGAGATCAGTTTTTGATCAACTGAAACGCCTGGGCGAGAAACGGGAATCGAATCCCTTTAGGTGAATTGAATAGGTGTTTCGCCTCAACATGATGCAAAAGTAAGGCAGTGTTGGCGATTCGTGCAAGAAGGGGCGTGAGTCTTGATGCTATTTATGGCGTTTCTAAATAGGGTGGTCCACAGCTTGTTAAGTGAACCAATGCTGAATAAAGTGCGGCATGGGTGCCTGGAAATCTTGACCACCGACTGCGGTTTCGCACCATCCTGTCCTTTTCGCCCTGAGGACCTGGGCGAATGTATAATTGGTTAGCTCCAATGTCTAAATGGTTGGCCGCGATCTGACGACAACTCTACTTTTGCAGCCAACCCCTTTGGTAGGAATAGCCGCCTACTGAAAACACAGCAGCTAACGAGACGGGGTTTATGAAATCCCCGAAGGACGTTTGGGGATTTCTTCTTTTTAGCAGTATCCAGATTGGCGGCCGATGTTTCAGGATAAAAAGCCTGTCCACCGCGAAGCGAAATCCTTGGGCTTTAAAATTTGGCCGTTGGTTCCTTGAGCCTTTTTCCCAGCCCAGACGCAGGAGGGATAATTTCTTCCCTGGTACGAAAGGGACTTCCATTGCCAGGGAGAGTCATTTTTCAATCGCAGAGGATTAGCGATTGAAGATTTTGGAAGTAGATTTTTTTGAAAGACTACTTGGTAAGAAACGTGTGACGATAGTCAAAGGTGAGCATGTGGACCGCCAATGGGTCGGTAGGGAAGAAGAATTCGCACCAGCGTGCCCGTGGGTTTGTTGCCCTGGTGTTTATCGATAATATCAAAAGAGATGGGATTGACTGCACCCATCAGTTTCATACGTTCTGATGTGAGTTCGATGCCAAGCGACCGATGATCAGGATTCATGCGACGTCTCCTGGCCATCGCATATTTCCTTCCAACGCCATCGTCGTCAATTTCAATCACCAGCGTATCACCCTCGCGCATCACGCGCAAATCGATGCGTCCCCGGCCGTCCTTATTCGCCAGGCCATGGACAATAGCGTTCTCGACAAAAGGTTGAATGATCATCGACGGAATCTCAACATTATCTTTCACGGAACTATCCACGGTGATGTGTGCATCGAACTTGTAATCAAACCGCATACGTTCAAGTCCGACGTACCTTCTCAACAAGTCGATCTCCTCCCGAAGGGGAATATGTGTTTGAATGGCGTGATGAAGGATACCGCGAATGAGCCTGGAGAAATCCGACAAATAGTGTACGGCATTCTCCTTGTCGTTCTCCAAAATATACCCTTGAATCGCGTTGAGCGTATTAAAAATTAGATGAGGGTTCATCGCGGCACGCAAAGCCATTAGTTTGAGCTCACCGATCTGTCGATATGCATCCTTGAGGGCGATCTCGTGGTCCTTCCGATCAGAGATGTTTGCACAAAAGACACTGACCCCGACGATGGAATCGTCTTGGCGAATCGGTGTCATGAGACATTCATAGTGATCGCCGAACATCTCCTGTTCGAGGATAACTTTCCCGCCAAGGAGAACGCGTTCAAAACATCCGCGCCATTTGGCAAAGGCGCGGGCATGGTCAACGTGTCCATCGATTACGGTAAGAATGTCCATGCCTTCTGCAGGGTATTCACCGGTGGATCTTTTCACGGCTTCCCGGAAAGGTTTGTTGAACGCGCTCAGTCGTAATCCGCGGTCGACAGCCCAGATCAGCGTGTCGGTACTGTCGATCGCAGCGGTAAGGCTGTGCCCGTAGAATCGGGTGATCGAATGATCGTTTGTGACTTCATTTGCGAAGACGGATACACCCTTCAATGAAGGGTACATCGAAAGCCTAAGCTGCCGGGAGCCACAGCGGCATTCCATCTGCAACGAGCGTTGTGTTGTCAATGCCCGGTTACAGGCTTCCGTTAGTTCGTTTTGATTGCCGGGTGGAAGCGGTTGGCCAACAAGTTGCCAAGGGTCGCAATTAAACAAACGGCCGGCGGCGATGTTGGCGAATGTAAAACACATACGACTGTCCACGGCGAAGAAGCCAGCGCCAGATACCGTCGGTTCTACTATTTGCTCTGCGGTGTCCAAAATCGCAATGTTTGCCCCGGGAGGTACTACAACGTAATGGCTATCAGGCGAGCCAGCATATTCCTTTCCTGGGAATGGAGAGCGAATTTAGCGGAAAACTTTGGTCGGAGAAACAACAATAATTATTCAAAGAAACGGCCCCTCGCCCCTCATTTCCGTTCCCTTTGCGTAATTTTGATCCCACGAATATAACACCCTATGCTTAAAACCGTCATTGTCGACGATGAGAAAAGAAGCCGCGAAGCATTGAAATCCATGGTCCAGCAGTTTTGCAATGACATGGCGGAAGTGGTTTGTTCGTGCAGTAACGTTCAGGACGGGTTAAAGGCGATCGCGACGCATTCACCTGACGTCGTTTTTCTAGACATCGAGATGAGGGGAGAAACAGGGTTTGACCTTCTCCGGGAAGTCGAACCTGAACATGAAGGCTTTGCTACCATCATCACGACCGGGCATTCCGAGTACGCAGTCCGCGCAATAAAATTTTCACCAACCGACTACCTGCTCAAGCCTATCGATATTTCAGAACTCAGGGCCGCCCTCGAAAAGGTACAGCGAAAGAAACAGACGTATGACCCGGCTGATGAAAAGAGCCTCAGTCGGTTTATAAATGAACTTAGATCGGAAGTCGGGCAACATTCCAAGCTGGCGTTGCCCACAAGCGACGGGCTGGTGTTCATCGAGCCATCGGATATCCTTTATCTGAAAGCGTCGGGCAACTACACGGAAATACACATGACGAACTCGGACAAGTATCTTGTGTCCAGGCAACTGAAGGAGTATGAGCGAATTCTGGAGAATAAAAACTTCTTTCGCATCCATCACTCGTTCCTTATTAACCTGGTACGAATCAAACGGTATTTTAAAGGAGACGGGGGGTATGTCGTTCTTGACGACGACACAGCCCTGGACGTATCGCGCAGAAAGAAGGAGGCTTTCCTGGAACGTATCGGCTACAGGACAGCAGGCGAGTGATCTCACCGGTTATTGCAGCGAAAGGACCGATTATCAGACGGATCCATCCACATGTTTAGTCGACGGGGAGAATCACGTGTTATGGCTAATTTCAAAGTGACTATCGAGCTCATTAAGTATGTTACGCAATGTTGTCGCGCTTACAGAGGCATTGAAAACTTATCTCTCGGCAGGCGCTGGCACGGCCGATGTTGAAGTCCATTTCAAGGGGTGTCCCCGCCAGAATATAATGGAGCTCGAGGCCCGGATAAGCGGGTTGCCCATTACGGAAACCGAAAGGACACTGATTGACCGGATCAATTTCGAGGATCTACGGTCGACGTTTCCCGAAAAGGAATCCAGGCTCTACCACGCCTGGAACACGTTAAAATCACTGGGAGGATTACTTCATATCACCGTTCTCGGGGATCAGGATATCTCAGTGCATGTGATCATCAAACCTTCGCAGTAACCACGGAAACAGGATATCCGTTTAATGGGTTGGGAACACGCCTCTTGGGAACCGGTTACACAATCCCTGAAACCGGTTGTGCATTGCAACTTGAAGCTGGTAAGATCGGTATTACTTTTGCGACGGAAAGAAGGTGATGAGGGAAGACAATCCTTTCGACAACGACGAAGAAGAAGCCACACCTGACGAAATGCAGAGTGTCGCCATCACCGGATTGTTCTGGCTACTCCTGGCGGTCGTCGCGATTGTCACGCTGATTATCCTCGTCGTCTAATATCGTTCCCTGACGTAGACACTATAGATTGCCGTATCGCGGAAAACAAGATCTTTCGTGAAGTTTTTGCGATTCCGTCTTAGCATATCCTCCCCAGCCAGCACCCTGTACTCTCCCGATCGCAGCGCCAGTTCAGTGAGCTTCCGGTACGAAGGATTGCCCTCGAGAAAGTCTCGACCGGAAAACTCCGACGACGTTACCACATAGCCGCCTTTGCGGAGGTAACGCTGAGAATGTTCGAGGTGATCGCCACCAAACAGGGAAAGCAACATGTCTACGGGAGGGATACTGCTCCCAGTGTTGTAGACGTCGGCGTGAACAAATTCCCAACTCGCTCTTGAATTCTCCCCGCGCCGCCTGATGATCCCGTCTATTAACGCCCTGTCAGCAAAGAATCGCGCAACTCCGTCCGACTTGTCCAGGTAATAAACGCGGTCAAAAAAGAATGAGGGCGTTATGTGAAATGAGCAACAAGGATAATAGACACTCCTTATTTTATATAGTCGAGCCAACAACCTGAACAGTCCTTCCCTTTCAAATCGAAGGCGAACGTAAAATTGTTCGTAGGGATTTGGTGATGGCATGAACAAAGATAATGTAGTTACGGGGTACAAACCCTCCTGGAAGGAAAGGACGCTGAGCGCATTCCCTGTCGTCCATCCGGTGCCGCACGGTTTGTCGCTGCATGAATTGCAAAGCGAGCGCCCCATGTTTCATATGAACACTTATCTTTGACCGCATGAAATATCCAAGGATCGAAGGCGGCCGAAAACTGGGTTCATTTATCGAACCGATGAAAGCACAGCTTTCAGATCAACCCGCCTTTGATAGTCCGGAATGGCTGTTTGAGATCAAGTGGGATGGTTATCGCGCCATCGCTGAAATCCGAAGAGGCGGTAACCTGCTTTACTCCCGGAACGGGCTGGCCTTCGACAAAGCATACCCAAAGGTATTCGCAGCGCTGGATGCAATAAAGAAAGAGGTGGTCATCGATGGAGAGATCGTCGTATTTGATGAGGCGGGCCGGCCGAGTTTTCAAAAGCTGCAAAACTACCGGAAGAGCGAACGCCATCCCATTCAATATTATGTGTTCGACATCCTCGAACTCGACGGCAAATCCCTTACCTCACTACCGCTTATTGACAGGAAGGAGATCCTCCGCGGGATTGTTCCGAAATCCGATATCATCAAGTACTGCGATCACGTGGAAGATGACGGGAAAATGTTGTTCAACGAACTACAGAAGATGAAGCTGGAAGGCATGATCGCCAAACGAAAGAAGAGCAAGTACCTGGTGGGTAAGCGGACTTCTGACTGGCTGAAGATAAAGAACATCCAATCACAGGAGGCGATCATCGTCGGGTTTACGGAACCGAAGGGATCGCGTAAATATTTCGGGTCGCTCCTGTTGGCTGTAAGGAAGGGCTCGAAGCTCGTTTCAATCGGGAACGTGGGTACCGGATTCACCGACAAAAGCCTAAAAGAACTTCACCAGAAGCTGGTGCCATTGACCAGAAAGACTTCTCCCCTAAGTGTTCCCATCAAGGATACCCCGGACATCACCTGGGTAGAACCGCGATATGTCTGCAACATCAACTTTACGGAGATTACGGACGACGGCAGCGTACGACATCCGGTGTTTCAGGGTCTGCGTGTGGATAAGAGCCCGGATGAAGTGGTGCTGGA
>CAZIAG010000169.1:0-7968 GCA_964537375.1 uncultured Roseivirgaceae bacterium | reverse complement strand
ATCGCTTCGAGGAATGACGGCAGTGCTTGATCATAGGCGCGGATGCCAAAGAGTCTCTCGGCCTCCTTCAGGGCTTGCTTTCCCTGAGCCATTGCAAAAAGTGGTGCTAACGCAATGATTACCAGATAAAAAGCCTTTCTCATGGAAAGTGAGGTTTGGTCAACCCAAACCTACGAATTATCCCTGCGCCGGAAAACAGCGTTCTTCGGGATTATCTTACAACGGGGAGTCCCTGCATGGCAGTCAAATTTCCGGGAGCCTTGCCCGATTTTTACGAACTGGGAGTCACAGAAATGGAGGGGCTTAGCGAGGTAACCATAGGAAATTCCGGTATATATGTCGAATTTTATGGTGATTAGGCGAAAACCATGAGGGATCGACTGTTAAAGTTCATGCGGGTGCAACCGGATGAGGCAGGCCGTGTTGGCCTGTTATTCATCATGGGTATATTCATGGGCGTGTTTATCGCGACGATCAGCGTTGCGTCACAAACACTATTCCTGCAACATTTCGACGAAGGTCGAGACCTTCCCTTTGCGCTCCTTTATTCAGGTGCATTTGGCCTCGCAGCTACATTTGCATACAATTTTCTTCAGAACCGGATTCCGTTTGCCCTGCTGAGCACCATTAGTCTTCTGGCAGTCGTAGCGGTGACGGCATTCATTGAATTCGGCGAGGGGTTCTTTTCCGACCCGGAAACGATGTACATGTTCGGCTTCACCCAAATTCTGCCGTTCACCTTCATCGTGAACCTGGTTTTTTGGGGATCATTCGGGCGTTTGTTTAACCTGCGCCAGGCAAAGCGACTGGTTGGAACCGTGGACATTGGTGCTATGCTGATCACCATCGCCGCGTTCTTTTCCATTCCCTGGGTGATGGATGAGTTTGGTGTGGGGCCGGAGACCCTGTACACAGTGAGTCTCGTTTGTATCTCCATCTTTCTGGTTCTCAGTCTTTATCTTGCCCTGGCACACCTGAGCAAAACGTTCACTTTCGCCCAGGAGCGGGCAATGTATCGCAAGCTCAAAGTGACGGACTTTGTCCGGAACCGTTATATCATGTACATGTCGCTGCTGGTAATCTTCTCTATGACAGCGATGACTTTCGTGGATTTCTCCTACCTCAACGCTACAGACACCTTTTTTAAGAACACCCCGGAGCAATTGGCCAATTTCGTGGCCTATTTTGAAGGTACCATTGTCATCTTCACGTTTCTTTTTGACGTACTTGCCGTAGACCGGATTAATTCCGATTACGGGATGCGTATCTCCCTGTTGGTGAACCCGGTTTTGCTCATTTTGGCCACCGGAGCCGCCCTGGCTTCAGGCTTGATGTTCGGCTATTCAAATAGAGAGACCGAACCCCTGTTTGTCGTATTCTTTGTGGCGGTTGCGATGAGCAAACTATTCACTGCGGCGATCAAGGAGTCCCTTGATGATCATACCTTCCGCCTTTACTTGCTCCCCATCCAGGGCGATATCCGCATCGATGTGCAAACCAAGGTAACGGGTATCGTGAACGCCTTTGCCACCCTGGTGGCCGGTGGGCTGATCATTATTATCACGCAGATAGGCTTTGACCTGTTGTACGTTACCATCTTTACGCTGCCGTTTATCGTAATGTGGTATCTCGCGGTTAACAAAATGCACAAGAACTACCGCGACACCCTTCAAAAGGCGCTGGAAGTCAATAAACAAACAAGCGAGTCCACCGTAGCACGCGAATACACCATTACCAGTGTCCTGGAACGGGAGATACAAAGCACCGCAGAGGAAAAAGTTATTTACGGACTCAAGCTGATGGAAAAGCTTGAGCCTGCCCTTTTTGAGTCGGCTATCATCCCGCTCGCTGAGGGCGAGAACCGAAAACTCAGGATGTTCGCGGAAGAAAAAATCCGAGCACTCGGAATTGAAAAAGATGCTTCACGGGGCGATATCAAAGCGCTGGCCGAACAGGCGCTCGGAGAATCACAGGACAGCGATGTTCTTTCTATCTCTGTGGACAAGCTCATGACCTTGAGCAAATCGATAAAGCAAAATGATCGCATCCTGGCGGCGAAGCTTCTTCGAAAACTCATCAGCCAGCGCACCATTTTTATCCTGCTCGAACTTCTCCGGGACGTCGATCCGAAAGTGCGTTTCGAAGCGTTGCTTACGGCGCGTAAGGTAAAACGCCCCGAAACCTGGCCCGTGCTGATCGAAATGCTCTCGTCTCCCTCCTATGGGCACCATGCGGCTGCGGCGTTGAAAGAGGCCGGCGAGATCGTACTGCCCACGTTAGACGCTGCCTTCCACAAATCGGGTCAAACCGACCTGGTAATGCTTCGGATTGTTCAGATCATCGGCCGGATCGGTGGCGACGAGGCATTGAAGATTCTGTGGAAAAAGGCTGATTTCCCTGACAAGCGAATTGTCCGCCAGATCCTTTATTCGCTGAGGTACATCAACTACCGCGCCCAAGGTCGCGAAGTGCGTGAGGTTATGGATCTCCTCGACGCCGAGATTGCCAAAGCCATTTGGAACATGGCGGCGATCACCGAACTTTCCGAGGAGGAAGAGCACTTCCGTTTCCTTCGCGAGGCCCTCAGCGAAGAGGTCCAGCAGAATTTTGATCAGATAACCATACTGCTCTCCATTTTATACGATCCTCAGTCCGTTCAACTCGTGCGGGAGAATATTGAGTCGGGCGACCCCGACAACCTCGCTTTCGCCATGGAGTTGCTCGACTTGTTCGTAGACCAGGAACTCAAACCGAAGCTGTTCCCGTTGCTGGACGACTCACCTGTTCCCGAAAAGCTGCAGCACCTTCAGCTGTTCTATCCGCGGGAAAGTTACACGCCTATACAAGTCATTAATTATATTCTAAATCGGGATTTCAACCAGAACAACCGTTGGACAAAAGCCTGTGCTATCCACGCTGCCGCCTTTGTGCCGGACTTCCGAATCAGCCGCGGTTTGATTGCTCAGGTCTTTAACAGCGACAGGCTGCTCCAGGAAACGGCCGCTTGGGTGATATACAACAAGGACAAGAAAGCGTTTGCCCCGATACGCGAACGCCTTCCCGCAAAGGATAAAAAATTCCTGGACTCTGCCATTGAGAACAACGAACTGCTGGAAGGTCTTGACGACGGATTCTTCCTCGGTATAGAGATGGTCATGTTCATGAAACAGTTGCCCGTCTTTGCGAACATACATGGCACGCTGCTGAGTGACCTGAGCGACAAAATCATCCCGTTGGAGTTGCAACTGGGAGAGCGATACACGTTCGACAACAGCGGTTTGAATACACCGATCTTTATCGTGGCCCATGGCGAAGTGAAGTTAAAGCATGGGGATCAGGTCGTCGGCTACCTCAAAAGAGGAAGTGTATACGGTGATTTGTTCCAGGATGGTCCTGCGCCCGACGCCGATGCAATCGAGGCGACGGAGCGTTCAGTGATTTTCAAAATCAACCTTGTGGACTTCTATTTCGTTATGGCTAATCACCACGAACTCGTTCAGGGTTTGATAAAAAATATTACAGAGAATAAATTGCAGGTTTCGAAAACTTAAACGCACCCCCCACGGCTATGGCATTCGATATTGATATTTTAATCACGTTCGCTGAGAAAGACAATGAGGCGAGGAATGGTGCGCCGGGTTGGGTATCCCAGTTTAAGCGATTCCTGGAGCTGATGTTGAATCAGGTACTGGGGGAGCGTTCGAAAATCATACTAAAGAGCGAATTCGACAGCATTACGGCGCCAGATCTGAAAGGCGTCGCGCTTTTGATTCCCATCATGTCGCCGGAGTTCGCAAACTCGAGCAATTGCCAGGCCATTCTGGAGGGGTTCCAAAAAAACATCGATGGTAAGGACACTTACTCCCGGATATTTAAAGTGTTCAAAGTTCCGCTGGCCTTGGAAGATCAACCGGCGGCTCTTCGGCAGCTGATCGGGTATGACATGTACCAACTCGACGGAGACACCGGGGAGATCCGAGAATACACTGACTACTTCAGCACGGATGCAGAACGCCAGTACTGGATGAAAATGGTCGACCTCGCCTACGACCTTTACGACGCGCTCCTGAGGCTCAGACAGCAACAATCCGGGCCGGATGTAAGAATCTTCAAGCGGAAAACGATCTACCTCGCCGAAACCGGTCACGACCTGTCCGTACAGCGGAACATCATCAAGCGCGAGTTGCAACGCCATGGCTATACCGTATTGCCGAATCAAACCCTTCCCAGTCACATTTCAGACCTTGAAAAGGCGGTGCGCCGCGATTTGGAGGAAAGCAGCCTCTCCATACACCTGATTGGAAGTGCCTACGGCGATATTCCCGCTGGCTCCGACCGTTCAGTGGTCGACATTCAGAATAAACTCGCTGCGGAAAAAAGTGTCATCGCACGGCAGAATAAGGAAGACTTCACGCGGTTGATCTGGATTTCTCCCATCCTCACAAACGCCAGCGAAAGGCAGAAGGGCTTTATCGAAAACATCAAGCGGGATGTCGAAGCCCAGGAAGGGGCAGAAATTCTTCAAACACCGCTTGAGGACTTCAAAAACATCATGCGGGAAGAGTTGGTGGAGGCCGGCGAGCGCAAACACACAGACGAGGTGGATGGTCGCTCTATCTACCTCATGCACGATCGCATTGATGTCGAGGAAGTGCGCCCCATACGACAGGTCCTCGAAGAGTCGGGATACCGGGTATTACTGCCCCAGTTTGAAGGAGAATTGCTCGAAGTCCGCAAACGACACATCGACAATCTCAGAAACTTCGACGCGGCGATCATCTATAAAGGCAAGGTAAACGACCAGTGGGTGCGAATGAAAGCGCTCGATTTGCTGAAGGCACCCGGCTTTGGTCGAAAGAAGCCGATTCTTGGAAAAGCAATCCTGACCGTACCTGGTTCATCGTTGAACCTTGACGGATACCGGTTGGATGACCTTCGCGTAATCGAAAGCGACCCGAGTCGTTCAATAGAACCATTGAAAACCCTTTTAGCAGAATTTAACGCCTGATCGACATGGCACAGGAACTGCAACAAGTCGTCGAACTCAACCCCTTCCCGGGGTTACGTCCGTTCAAGATCGAGGAAAGCCACCTCTTTTTCGGACGGGAAGGTCAGAGTGATGAGGTGCTCCTTAAACTCTCCAAGAGCCGGTTCGTCGGAGTGATCGGTCCGTCTGGAAGTGGTAAATCATCGTTCATTTACTGTGGCGTACTTCCGATCCTCTACGGCGGATTCCTCACAGATGCCAGTCCCGACTGGGAAGTAGTTGTCACGAGGCCTGGTGCCGCTCCCATCGACAACCTGGCGGAATCGTTGCTCAAGAACAATCCCGACTACACAGGTGCTGATGCAGAAGAGAGAAAGATCAAACGCACCATCTTCTCCACCCTACTGCGAAGCAGTTCCCTCGGGCTGGTGGAAGCCATTGAACAGGGTCGCCGGAAAAAGGACGCTAATTATCTTGTATTAGTTGACCAGTTCGAAGAACTCTTCCGCTTCAAGGAAAGCCACGATGCAAACTCCGTCAACGAAACGCTGGCATTTGTGAACCTGCTGATTGAAGCCGTCAATTACCCCGACGCGCCGATCTATGTCGCCATCACGATGCGTTCCGACTTTATTGGCGATTGTGCGCAATTCCCCGACCTGACACGAAAGATCAACGACAGCCACTACCTGATACCGCAGTTGACCCGTGATCAAAAGCGACGCGCCATTGAAGGTCCAGTCGCCGTAGGTGGCGCCAAGATAGCTCCGAGGCTCACGCAGCAATTACTCAACGACCTCGGCGACAACCCAGACCAGCTGCCGATCCTTCAGCACGCGCTGATGCGTACGTGGAGCTACTGGACTAAGTACAAGGACTACGAAGACGAGCCGCTTGATCTCAAACACTACGAGGCGATCGGTACCATGGCCGAGGCCTTGTCGATGCACGCGAATGAAGCCTACGATGAATTAACCGAAGACCAGAAGCGAATCTGCGAGGTGATGTTCAAGGCCATTACCGAGAAGCGCGGTGAAAACTTTGGTATTCGCAGGCCGACGAAACTCAATGAGATTGCGGCGATCGCGGATGTATCGGAAGAGGAAGTCGCGGCGGTGATCGAAAAATTCCGCGAGCAGGGAAGGTCGCTCCTCACCCCTGCCCACGGCATTCCGTTGACTTCAAAATCGATCATTGACATATCGCACGAAAGTTTGATGCGGATCTGGGTGCGGTTGAAGAACTGGGTGGACGACGAAGCTGATGCCGTGCAGATGTATACACGCCTGGCGGAAGCGGCGTCGATGTACCAGGTCGGTAAGGCAGGTCTCTGGAGGCCGCCGGATCTTCAGCTCGCATTGAACTGGCAAGCCAAACACAAACCAACCCTGGTTTGGGGCCAGCGTTATCATCCCGCCTTTGAGCGCACGATGATCTTCCTCGAGTACTCCAAGAAGGAATGGGAGACAGAGCAACGCATCAAGGAACTCGAGCAGAAAAAAAAGCTGCAACGGGCTCGTATCACGGCGTTGGTGCTTGCTACAGCGACGATTGTGTCGATTGGATTTCTGATCTACGCATTTATCCAAAAAGCAGAAGCCGATACACAGCGTGCAGAGGCGGAGACACAAAAAGCCGCTGCAGAAAAGTTTGCCCAGGAAGCGGACATCGAACGTAAGAAGGCTGAAGAAAATGCTGCTGCCGCGATCGAGGCACGGAACCAGGCTGAAACGGAACGACAAAAGGCCGTAGAAGCCAGAGATGAGGCTGAGCGGGCGCGTAACCTCGCCGAGGAACGAAAAAAAGAGGCGGACACCCAACGCGACCGCGCCAATGAAAATGCAGAAATTGCGAGAGACCGGGAAGCAGAGGCTCAGAAGCAAAAACAGCTTGCAGAAGAAGCCGCCGCCGAAGCGCGACGCCAGCAGTATCTCGCGAAGGCGAAAGCCATGGCTCTCAAGTCGAAAGAGATCAACGACCCGGAGCTGCAGGGACTCCTGGCCCAGCAGGCCTATATTTTCAACACACGATACGAAGGCTATCCCTACGATGACGCTGTGTACAATGGGCTTTATGCGGCGCTAAAAAAGTATTCAGATCCTTTAACTGCCGATTTGGAGGGCCATGACAAAGGCTCGTGCCGCTCTCTTGTAGTACATGCCTCATCGGGCCGAGTCTATTCTGCAGGCAGCGACGGAAGAATTTTGCAATGGACCTACAGCAACCACACCTGGAATAAGAAAGTCATCGTTGAGAAAGGCTCGAGTTATCAATTTTATTCGATTGACATCAGTCAAGACGGCAACTTGCTGGTTGCAGCCGGTTTGGCGTTCGGTGCGGCAACCGAAAACTACATGGAAGTGTACGATCTCCGCAACCCGTCGACCCCGTCGAAACGAATTACGGGATTTGTACACGCGATCGACAACGTACATCTCACAAGTGATAACAAAGGCGTCTACGTTCGCGACGATGCCGGGAGAAGCATCAAGTTCTCCGATCTGAATACTGTTCGCGAAGTCATCAAGCCTAAGGTAAAGATCAATGCCATTGCGTTGAACGGTGCCGGCACCTTGTTGGCCGGTGCAGGTGAGGACGGTTCCCTCTTCGTTTGGGATATTCGGAACAACTTCGAGGAGTCTGTATACTTCAAGAACACACCTCTTCCCAATAATAGTCACGCGTTGTCGTCCGTCGCATTTAGCCCCGACAACTACCTGGTGATTGGCGACCGCGAAGGTGTCGTGAGACGAATTTCACTGGGCGCATCTCACGCCGTCAGGATATTGTCTGGACACAAATCGGCGATCGAGCAGATCGTGTTCAATCACAAGGGTGACTTTATGGCCACCGCCAGCGCCGACCGTACCGTCCGACTCTGGAACTGGACCGACCTTGGAGAACAACCTATCGTTTTGAGCGGGCACGCTGACTGGGTGCGGACCGCCGTGTTTACCGCCGACGACAAGCAACTCCTTGCC
>CAZIAG010000168.1:0-8016 GCA_964537375.1 uncultured Roseivirgaceae bacterium | reverse complement strand
CCGTTATCCATTTTGAGCTCAGAATTGAGTTGGAGTACTCCGATCTTCGCTCCTACCTTAAAGCGTGTGAAGTATTTGCTTCCAATCTTTCACTCGACAACGGGCGTTTCAAGATTGTAGTAGATGCGTCGGCATTTGCTTCGTCCAGTGAGGACGCACTGGAACAATTAGCTGCTTTCATTGGTAAACAATCCGGGCGTACGGGATCCCTGTTCGTGGTGCCGGCCAATGTCGGAACCCGAATCGCACTGGAAAGCTCAATGCATATGCCGAAATGGTAGACAAGAGTCTTTGGTTCGCCAACACGGGTCAGGCATTGGAGAAGGCGAATTCTTTGCTTGGAGTGGGCCGCGAATAGGAAAGAGTGTCGGAAATTTTATACTCAAAGTAAAAGGACGGAAGCAGAGCGCCCCCGTCCTTTTTGTTAATCTAAAATCAAATCAGCGGACAATTACCTTCTTCACAGACTGACGCCCATCCGAATACTGAAGTTGAACAAAATACACTCCGTTAGACAGTCCGAGTCTTGACAGATCAATCGTGTAGTGACTGAACTTGCCGGCTTGTCCTTCGTCTGCATAAACGGTCTGGCCTTGCGAATTCTTGAGCGCAAGAGTAATATATGCCTCACTTCTTTCGACGAGCTCCAGGTTCAATACGTCGGTGGCAGGTACTGGATAGATGGATACCTCGCCATTGGTCTGCAGTTCGGGTTCACCTTCTACACCTTGTTCACCACCAATTCGGCGCGCGGTCGTCGTTTCCCTATCGTTCCCTATCGAGAAGTAGACGGTCAACGCGTTTCCGGCGATGCCCTGGCCGTAGTGTTCGGAATACGGTGTTGCCGTGAGTTCATAATCTCCGGGCAGTGCCGGAAGCGGGAAGTCGATCAGCGACCCAATTCCACCAAGGTAATAGGGTGCGAGATTATCCACTCTGAACAAGTGTCCGTTAAGCCTGAAGACAACGCTCTTCACTATACCGCCTTCTGTGTTTGCCCGTATGTTAATCCATTGCCACGCCGGCTGAGTATGATCGATGACCATACCGTCGTGCAAGTCGCCGAGGAACGCACCAGTGGCCGACATTATATCGAAGTCGGTGACGACCGCCGGGTTAACAAGCCGGACCACAGCGGTTAAAGCCTGTCCTTCACTTCCTTTGCCTTTGGTTTGTGTATAGGCGCGGGCGACCAGGATGTGATCGTCACCATCAAGTGCTTTCTTAAGCGAGTTTGTAGAAAGTTCGTAAGGACTCTTGTCGTCGATGTTGACCTTCTTGTTGTCGAGTTCAAACTTCACGCTGCCGACCGTGGCCGGATTGGTATTCGCGCGAGCGGATAGCTTCTTAAGGTCTGGTATCGAGATGTCAACGAGAATCGTATCCGCAAAATTGCCGTACTCCTGCCCGGTTTTCCAATTGAACAGGGTAAAGCTTTCCACGCCATAGGGTACAACGATGAGATTAAAGAATGTTGTATCCCCTTTGCCACGGTTGTCCATGGCCGTCACCATAAGATTGTAGGTCCCGGCATCACCCAATTGCGGCGCGATGTGATAGGTTGCCGTTCCGTCGCCAGTCGATGTTAACGAAATGAACGACGGGAAATCGAGTAGTGTTACCATGACCGGTTCATCATCCACATCGGTTGCCGTAAAGGTTACGTTGGCTGAGCTCAATTCGATGACATAGGTCGTATCAATAAGCGCTAGTTCCGGCGGATGGTTGAAGATGACATCGAGTGTGATCGGCACATTCACGATCGGGCTCACCGGATCATTGTTGGCAATCGTGAGCGTGTCGTAATAAGTACCGGGGTCGAGGTCTGTTGAATTGAAGGTCAGCGTAATTGTTTCGCTGCCCCCTGATGGTACGATGCCTGACTTGGGATCGACGGTGAGCCAGGGTTCACTGGCCGTGCCATCGTATACAACGACATTGTCAATATACCAGTTCGGACCTCCAGTTTCCATTGCCGAGAAGAAGACGATCTGCTCAATGTTTCCGGAGAATCCTTGCCCGGTAAACACGTCCTCGTCGTTGACGAACAGGGTGAATTGCGAAGTTGCTCGCTCAACATCGATGCGTACATCGAAGTATCCTTCAGGCAGAGTAACGTTTACGGGTTCAAAAAATGCGTTGCCCAGGCTATCCTGTACGAGCGCACTTAGCGAACCATCCGGATTGAATTGTATGCGGGTGTTGACAAATCCCTCGGTCGGTGATTGCGTAATTATTTGCCAGGTGACGCCGGGGTCTGGATCGACAACAAATGTCGCCGATGATACAGGCTCCACGCCTGTCGGTATTGTCGGTGAGAATGCCGCTGCATCGCCAAAACCGTCAGAGATCGCGCGCATATGCTGCATTCCCTCGAACGGATTCACAGCCTCGATCGTCCAAAGACCAAATTGACCGACCCATCCATTTTGACCATTGATGTTTCCTGCGGCAAATTCCTCAAAACCTGTCGACAACACCGGTACCGAAAATGTTATTGGTCCATCAGGGATGAGCGCCTTCGGGTCTGTCGGGTCGAGGCGTTGTTGTGACGGTGCCATTCGACCTTCCAGACCTTCCAATGGAGCATTGTTCTCCGGCAAAAGACCGGACGACGCCGGTATGGGTGTGTTGTTGATGCCAAATTTCAACGCACTTTGTCCGGAGTTCGTGATCGTCAGTGTTTGTGAGGCCTGGTCGATCTGTCCTTTGAGCAGCTCCTGGTGAACAGACTCTGGCGTAACGGTAATCACTGCAGGTTGCCGCACAGTCAATTGAGCTACAATACCGACAAGTGGATCTTCAGTGGCATTGCTGTTAACCAGTACTCCCGCGACATAAGTGCCGGCGTCGATGTCTTCGGCATCAAAGAGTGCCTCGACGTTCAAACTACCATTTACAGGTACGGTGCCCGACGCGGGATTTACGACCAGCCACGCGCGTGGATCGCCGTAGA
Source organism: uncultured Roseivirgaceae bacterium (assembly GCA_964537375.1). GTDB lineage: Bacteria > Bacteroidota > Bacteroidia > Cytophagales > Cyclobacteriaceae > Chryseosolibacter. Next base: position 5,060 of record CAZIAG010000168.1, on the reverse strand, counting down.
CAACAACGTCATCGATCTGAGCGTACCAATCCCATTCGTTTGTGCCGGGGTCATAGTAATGCCAGCGCAGGCGGAAGCTCGATCCGTTCCCGATGTAGCTGCCCAGCTGGAGAGTAACCGATTCGCCCGTAGGTCCGAAGAAATCACCGTGATCTTCATTCCACTGCAATACGTTGGTCCACGGACCACCGTCTACCGAAATGTCGACGTCCAGAAAATCTGCATTCAGGAAGTTGATATAGTTAGCGTTGTATTGCACGGCGATGTCCTTAAAACCAGCCGTGGAAATCGCCGGTGTGATGAGTTCCGTGTCAAAATCCATTCGGCCAGCCGCATCACTGTTCACCGTCGCCGCTTCTCCTGTACCACAATAGTTGCCATCGCCCCAGGCAGCAGCAAAGTCCCAGACCACGCCAGTGCCGGCATTATCGATCACCGTCCAACCCGTCGGCGGGAATGTTCCACCTTCGAAGTCTTCAGACAGTATGGGCGTTCCGGTCAGCAGTTGAAGGGTGGATGCCTTCTTTTGAACCGGTCGCGATCCTGCTTCATCTTCGGCAAGTTTCGCAAGCGTTTCCCTGTCAAAAGTACGTGAGCTTTGCTGACTTTTCTCGACGACCAGAAGGTTAGACTGATCGGTGTCAGCACCAATAACCGTCATTGAAAATTCCAGTGGATTGCCTCCTGTGTTCGTGACGGTAATATTCCGCGTGGTGCTTTCGCGGAAGTCTACCGTTTCGATGAGTACAGTTGGGTCGACATCTATTTGCGGGTCGCCGAATACACGCAGTGACGCCGGTACAACCAGGTGAGTCTCTCCCACGTTTATGTCAATATTGGCATGGTACATCCCAAAGGCGAGGTCATGAGAATCAAAGGTGACGGCCAGGGCGAGTGATGTTCCAGCAGGAATGATACCGGATGCAGGAGAAACGTTGACAAAGGACGCGCCTTCCTTTTCGCCGTCGATAATGCGCAGGTCGTCGATATCCATCGTCGGGCCAGAGATTTCCATCTGCGAAAGAATGGCAACCTGTTCGACATCGCCCGCAAAGCCGGTTGCCGTGTAGATCTCTTGCCCGTTGATCAAGACATTGAAATACGCGGAGTCGCGATCGGACTCTATCGTCAGATCAAAATAGCCTGCCGGCGCAGTACCAATCTCGTCGAAGATTGCACCACCGACGCCATCCGGGATAAGCGCACTAATGGTCCCATCCGGATTAAACTGTATGCGCGTAACGACGAGGCCGGTGGTGAGCGATTGTGGAATGATCTGCCAGGTGACACCGGCGCCGGTAAGGGCTACCTTCGCAGTAACCGTCGACTTTTCGTTTGTTCCGATCGGGACTACAGGGGTGAACGCAAGGGAAAGGCCCAGGCCGTCCGATAGTCCCCTGAAATGCTGGGACTCACTGTATGCATTCTCTTGCTGCACTGTCCAGTTGCCGAACAGGCCGATCCAACCATCCTGTCCATCGATATCGCCGACGACGAGGTCGTCAAAGTCGGTGGCGTATTGGTCCGTCGATGATTGTTGTGCGACACCCGGTCCACTTTTCGGATTGAACATGGATGTTCGCATCATCGTGCCGGCAGGTTCTCTTCCATCGCCTACGACCGTGGGTGTTGCGAGCGCGGGTGGTGCCTGGCGATCGATGGCCGGCGGACTGGATGTGGTTCTGGCTGTTGAGCTGAACGCAGCCATCATGGGTTGAACTCCCATCGGCATCGCGGAAACGCCTATACCCACCGCTTCGACAGAAACAGTGAATGGTTGATCATCTGGACCGTTGTTGTTCAGCACGATAATCTGTGTCGACGTTTGATCTTTCTCCAATTCCTCAGACAACGAGGTCGGGTTCACGGTGAATTCAGGACCCAAAACGTGAAGTGTAGCCGCCACGTCGACGACAGGCTGAGCCGGCACATTGGTTACGATACGAATGTTTGCTTCGTAGATAGCTGAATCCAGTCCCGTTGCGTCGAAGAATACTTCGAGGTCGATAGAAGTCCCTGCGGCAACAGTCCCTTCAAGGGGAGTTACGGATACAAACCCGGGACCTGCCAGGTACCGAACCGCATTGTGATAAATGAGCGGAAGATCTCCGGTCCATTGAAGGGCTCCGCCATTTCCAAGACTTGGCAACATGTTCAACGCGACGACGTTTTCGTTGGCGGCAATGAAATACTCGCCGTTACTCCACCTTGCGATAGCCGTGCCCCCCGGTGCGAGACCGACATTCTGCACGAAGCCGCTATAGTTGAGTGTGGTGACATTTTCAAAGACCGGATGTTCGGGCGCGAGTATGGTACCCAAGCCCACGGTCACTACCGCATCTGTGGTGGATGGCGTAAACGGGCCGTAATTCTCGTCAACAAAACGACCTTCCATTCTCCATGCATCGTAGGAATATGTAAACTGGTTTGATATTACCTTTCCGCCGGCATCGATGTAGTCGGCGAGTAGGTCCCCAATCACACCGGGATCAACGCCGCCTGATCCCAACCATTGCGTGTTGTTGGTCGTGAAGACGATGTCGTAGGGCAGCAGGTCGGCCAGCGTGATCGACGGCAAAAGGGCCGCAGGGAATACGTCAGCCTCAATATCATCGAAACCATCAAGGATAGTTTCGATGTCAGTAACGTTGGCGTCTGGTGTGAGAATCAGAACTTGTGCTTCGGCAGCCAGTCGGGTGACAGATCGCAAGGAAACTTCATTCGGGAAGCTACCCGTTGGTTGGGCCTTAACCGGTGCGTGACTTTGCATTTGTCCTGGCAGAATCGTTAATGTCGTCGGTGTCGGGGCAACTGCGTTTTGGGACACCGATTCAACTTCAATCGTAAACTCCAAATCGCTCCCTCCCGCGTTGGTGAGGGTCAACTGCTGTGTTTCTGAACGACCGGTGTTTAACGACGACGACAACGATGTCGGGTCGACTTGTATATCGGGTGCAGGAACTCCTTCACCCGTCAATGAAACCTGCAGCACAGGATTCACCGGATCGTCTGTAGAAATAGACAGCGTTGACGAGACTACACCAAGCGCAGACGGAGCGAATGTCACCGAGATGGTGGCATCGCCAAAAGGTTCCACGACCATCGTCGCGGTAGACGGAAAATACTCGAGTTGATCCGCGGTTAACGATAATATATGAAGTGAGTCAGAACCTGCGTTGTGCAACGTCACCACCTGTGTGACGGAGTCACCGACGAACACCGGGCCAAAGTCGAGCTCGGTCGGATCAACAGAAGCGATCGGTGCGTCGTTGTTCATAACGTTTAGGTGAATGACCAGCAGGATCGACGGGAAGTCAGGATCGTTTGTGAGGATATTGAAATGCTGTGTGTATGTTCCTGCGAAAAGTCCAGCGGCGTCGACGTGGATCGAAACAAGAAGCGAAGAATCCGCAGGTACGATTCCACCAGGTATCGACGGCGTTGCAAATTCCCCGGGACCATTGTCGGAAAAAGAAAAGGTCAACGGGCCCTGACCGTCGTTGATGATATTAACAAAAACATTTGTTGCTTGTGCCGTAAGGAGATTGGCCACCAGGGTGTCCTCTTCGATCGATCCGTTAGGCGCAAAGTTGGTATTTTGCTCGACGACATTGGAGATGGTTGAGAAATTGCCAAAGAAGTCGGCAGACTTGATCGCAAAGTAATATGTCTCCCCTCCCGAAAGGCCGGAAACCATAAAGGTCTCGGTTGATCCCGCGGGGGACGGCGCCGGTACATCGGGCGCCTGGGTTGCCGTAGAGAAGTTGGCCTCGGTGATGGGGAACTGCGCATACCGCAGGTCGTATACCGATGCAGAACCGTTTGCGCTATCCACGGGTGATGTCCAGGTTAGCGTTACGTGCGTTATTCCTACGTCAGCAGCGGCCAGGTCTGAAATGGGATCGGGTGCATTCCCATCGTTTTCCTGCAGGGCTTTGAACGCGTTAAGCCTTCCTGAGCCGAGGAGACCAGCAAACGGAGGATCTGCGGCATCAATATCGTCAACGAGCTGTGTTAGTCTTCCCCTCAGCATTTCCGGTGTAAATCCGGGGCCACCAAATTTTGATATGATCAACGCGGCTGTACCTGATACGTGCGGGCACGCCATGGAAGTTCCCTGGAAGAATGCGTACTGTCCACCGGTGACCGTGCTGAGCACGCCATGTGGGTCGTTGGTAAAGAACGTTTCACCTCCGGGAGCCGCGATGTCCACCCACGTGCCGTAATTTGAATACCACGCTTTTTTGTCCTGGTTGGTCACACCCGATACCGCAAGCGTGGGCTCATAGAATCCCGGATACCAGTTTGCATCGGAATCATCGTTGCCCGCCGCAAAGATGACGATACCGCCGTTCATGGGGCCGACTTGTACGCCGTTCTCGTCCTTCCCTGCTTCTGCAATAAAATAGTCAATCCCGTCAAGCACGACTTGTTCGAATACGTTGGGAAGCGTGTAGCCCCAACTATTCTGAGATATAACGGCGCCGTTGTCAGCGGCGTAGACATAACTCTCCGCAAATCCGCCAATGTCGAATGCGCCGAACGCGGCGAGGCTCATGATGCGGGCTCCATCTCCACTACCCGTACCGCCAGCCACACCGGCAACGCCAAGACCGTTGTTTGTCACGGCAGCGATCGTTCCACTAACGTGCGTGCCATGGTCGTCGGGTGCTATCGTTGGACTGTTATCACCAAATCCGTATCCATGAATATCATCAACAAAGCCATTGTTGTCGTCATCAATGCCGTTGCCGGGGATCTCATCTTCGTTAATCCACATGTTTGCCGCAAGGTCGGGATGGTTTACTTGTGCGCCGCCATCCGTTACGCCAATGATCACGTCCGGTGATCCGGTCTCTATACTCCATGCCTGGAAGAGACTGATGTCCGATCCGGGTGTTCCGTCTACCTGGCCCGTGTTATTGTAATGCCACTGATCGCCCAGCATGGGATCATTCGCGGGGCCTGCGAGCGGACCGTCTGGTGCGCTCTTCCTTTCGGCAACGCGATATGGTCCAAAGGAAGGATTGTCGGAACCGATGATCCGCTTCTTATAGGAT
>CAZIAG010000167.1:7694-8029 GCA_964537375.1 uncultured Roseivirgaceae bacterium | reverse complement strand
CGCTATAACTCCTGCCTGCTCAATCTTTATCATAGCGGTGAGGAGGCAATGGGTATTTACCCTCCCGGGGAAAGGGTGTCTGGTCGGGACCAGCGATGTTCATAAGGCGTTCCACCTCAGCGTAATAAGGATTGAGGTCTTCATAACGCAGGGGCCAGTCCACGGCTACTCCGTAACGCGATTGCATTTCGAAGTCTGAAGGCATAAATCGCGGTGTACATCCGAACCAGCAATTTGAGCTTCCACCAAAGCCAATGCTGAATGCCCAATGCTTATCCTGGTTATTATTGACATACACCTCATGAGGTTCCGGATTTGGATTTTTAACGGCATCA
>CAZIAG010000167.1:5976-7684 GCA_964537375.1 uncultured Roseivirgaceae bacterium | reverse complement strand
CGAGCTGGCGTCGCCGATCGCGCTGCAAAAAGTTGTATCCTCGTTCCAGCACGAGTACCCGCGCACGAGCGGGCGCATCCCTCAGGTATTGATGAAGGAAAAATGTGGACGCGAAACCGGTCCCGACCACGACCAAATCGAATGCGTTCTGCATGTGTGGAAACAAAAGGAAACTACGGAGTCAACGGCGAAGTCACCAGGATCGGCAGCATGAAAACCATGCCCGGCATCGCGCGGACGCCTGCCTCAGTGACTGCAGGGTTGCGAGCCCACCACGGCAAATGTGCGGAACTTCATCAACTTGGATAAGAGCGGAGGATTTCGACCAAGGGCTTTTACCGAAGACGGATCCGAGGCGGCGTACACTTGTTCCTCACCATTCAAAATGTATTGTACTTTTTCCGGCCTCTTGCGATCCACGTAGTTCCTGAATTCAAACAAGACCATCGCGCGGTTTTCCCTCGCTAGCTGCTGCAAACCGGGATCTGTCGATGAAACGATTTGCACTACCTCGCGCTGATAATCGAACAATTGAATGCTTGCAGGCACAAGATAATGATTGCTAGTCCCTCCCTCCGTCCGAAGGTTCGAAAACATGGCGTACGAATTCTCGGTCTTCAGTCCCAAATACGGGGATGTGCCATTCAGGAAAACGACAACCGGCACAATACTCAACGACCAGTGCGGTAACGCAAACAAACGATGCGCGGACTGCGGCTGCTGTCGGTGTTTTAATAGGTAGTGAATAAACAATGCAGCAAAAAGCGAGGCATAAAGCGTCCAAAAGAAGTACAAGTGCACGGTCTGATAGGTGTTCATCACATGGCTCAGCACATACACCGCACCAAACAAAAAGAGGGCGGCGGCCAATACCATCACTAGTTTAAGCCAGGAAAAGTCACTGAAAAACCGGCCAAGAAAGGATCGGGCGATTTCCTTCTGCCGTTGTATATCGACGCTAAATGCAGGGTGGGTAAATAAAAAGTAGGACGCAAAAACCATGGACGAGAAATCGTAAAACGCATTGTAGCCGCTGTATCCAAGCACGGTGTGAAATAAAATCCCGCAAAGGATACCGAGATTTCGTGTCCTGGAAAAGAACAAAAAAATCGGTATCAGGCTTTCGACGACAATCGTCAGGTATGCGTTGATTAAGAAAAGCGTCGGATTGTTGGCTATAAACTCGCCCAGGTTCTGCGCCTTAAGCAAATCAGTTGCACAGCTGGTAGACGGCGTAAAGAATCCTTCGTTCAGCTTGTGAAACACCGCGAAGAAATAGAGGATGATAAGTTCTACGCGCACGAGAGGTGCAAAATGTGAGAACACCTCTCCGCCGGTAACACGAAAGGTACGAGTAACAACAACCCTGGTAATCACCGCCTGAAGAATAGTCATGTTAACAAAAGCGGTAAACACCCAATGGTTGGTGGTATGCGGCATCCGGAGCAGCGCGTCCAGTATCTGCAGTAACGCAAGCAAAAGGAGAGTACTCAGCGCAGGGCGAAAAATAACGGCCAGGGCCGCAAGCGTAAGGAGTGCAAAGTTTAGCTGTTCATCAAAAAGGCTCGAATGAGCCATGTGAAATAGAGACGCTATCGCCCAAAAGACCGCAAAGGCCCTGAACTGTATCTCTGCAGTCGTTGGGGTGAGTCTCCAATCCCCTGGCAAGGTCTCCGGCGACTGCGCGAGGAATTCCTTGGATGGTCCC
>CAZIAG010000167.1:0-5966 GCA_964537375.1 uncultured Roseivirgaceae bacterium | reverse complement strand
TGTACGACCACAAACTATCTTTTCCTTGCCCCCGCGAACAAAATTGTACCCGTCGGACAAGAGGTAACTCTTGATCAATCCGGGAAATCAGTTATGTGTCTTAATCAGGAACCACCGCAGCCACGGTATATCCACGAACATCAGGCCGCACACAAGAAGCGTAAAAAGAAACAAATACAGCATGAACCATTTCCTCGTCCACAGCCTTTCCGAACCTTGAACCGGCGAATTCTTCAGTAACCCGATCTTCAGGTACCACGCAAATAGCAAGGCAAAAAATGGAAAGCTGATAAGCATTTCAATCCGGTTTTTGATGAGAAATATTCCCAGAAAGAATGCACATGTAATCGCGTAAAAGAACATAGAGATGAGCAGGCTGTTTTCGGTGTAATACCGGAAAGACCGCCGGTACAGCCCGGCCTTGTCGGGGTCACCGATAAGGCGATATTCCGCGAAGCGCTTTGTCGCCATAAGGAAAGCACCTCCCATCCAATAGGCAATCATAATACTTAGGGGGGGAATCGAGTCGAAGAACTCCCTGTCCCAGCTGTTATCCATATGGAGCCCCACCGCAGGAAGAACCATAAACCATCCAAGGGCAAAACGCAATGGGTTGTTGATCGATTCCGACAACACATCCAGGTAGACGCGTTCTTTACTACGAAACGGCCTGACATTATAAATAAAACCCATCACCAAAAGCAGGAACTCGGTGACGGCAAACTTGAACGAAATAATGTATCCGATGGCCAATCCTGATAACGCCAGCAGCAGGTAGAGCGCAAATACAACCCGTGGGTTTACAACGCGAACCACGGCAACGCGCGCCTTCTTGAGCGGATGATACTTGTCGAAGTCCGCATCCAGGTACTCATTAATTACATAATTGGCCGAGACGATCAGGACCGTGGCCAGCATCCCCACACAAATTTTGAACAGCAAGGCAGCATCTATCGGCACGTGATAGATCGCCAGCGCGAACAGCAATCCCGGAAGTACAAAGATGTTCTTCAACCAATAGTCGGGGCGGGTCATGGCAAGATATTCCGCCAGCCGGGCAGGCGCTCTCTCAACATCGTTTGCTTTGCTGAGCGAAATTGAATCGGCCTGTTCCTTTATTTCATCGAGGTCGCGGCGAACTTCATCACTTAGATTCTCACGTGGTACAGGTTGCACCTTTCTCTCGCGGGGTTCTGTTGCCGAGTGCCGCATGTCATTCGCTCAAATGAATCCATTGCATTACGGCCTCGTCTAAAAATGTCGTACCCTCGGAGCAAAAAAGTCTCGGACAAGCAACGGCACGTCACTTCCAGGCAACAACACCTCCGGTCTCTGAGGCCATGTCGGCGGCATTTCTACGGGTAATAGCACCTCGCTTGCTGTTGTGACAGCCATAAACAGCCCATTTCCCCTCCATGCGTAGCAATTCACATCCACTCAGATGCCGGTCGTGAGTCACGGGTGCTTCACCGCGCACCAGAAACAAGTTCACGCGGCGATACTGAGGCTGATAACTGTAATGCTCCCCGATATATTCATGGTAAAACGGAATTGATCCCGACGCAGAAGTCCTTCGCACAATGCCGAATCGGTAGTCAATGATCTTTGTAGCTGCCAGCCCATGGTTCCAGACAATAAAATAGCTCGGAAAATGAATGTATACTCTCCTTCCCCGGTACGTGGGCTCGTAGATGAGTCCGGCCATTGTCTGACGACTCTCTATGCCGGCAAAGAAGTTGTGATCAAAGCGTTTGTTATCACGATTAAATGTCCAGAAGTACTCAAACCACATCGTCGAATAGACGACGCCGACACAAATGACAAACGCTTTCAGCCACAACGGGTCAGCCTTGGCGGTCCAGACACTGCAGACGATAATGATCGAGAGGATGACGATCGTGCAAAACCGCTGATAGAGCGGAGTCTGGCCGGGGAGCATGTCAGGAAGGAAAAGGTAACAAGCGGCGGCCGTCATAAAGAAAAGAAACGCCAAAGACAGCCGCATCCTGTCGTCGGCAGCGTAGTGGCTTCGCGTCCAGGGCTTCAGTAAAAAGACCGGCAGCAGTACACAAAGAAAGAATACAGCTGCGACGAGAACGCCAGGCCAACCTTCGTATAGCTGAAAATTGTCCAACACAACAAATCGGGTGCGGGTCAGAAAAGACTCAAAGTAGCTTGTTTGATAGTAGTTCAGAAGATACTCACCCGTACTACCTGCGTTATCTGGCTGGCGACCGAACCACCAGGTGCCTAAAAGGGTGAGTAACGGAATAGGTATCAAGATGAGTCGCAACAATGCACGAGACAGTCGTTGACGATGCAGAAACAAAGTCATAATCGCGAAGAGCACAAGTCCGAACAATGCGTTCTGCGCATGCATGAAGTAAAGACCGACCAGAGCGAGTGCGATCCAAAGTTTGGTCGCCAGGATGTCTCGCCGAAAATCAAGGACAATCAGGTAAAATAAAATGACCAGGACAGGCAACGAAATGACAAAACCCACAAATCCATAGGTCACATTATAATTAAACGTAAACGGAATTGCCGCCAATCCAACCCAAAGATTACCCTTCAACTCGCGAATGACGAGAAATAACGATCCGTGCAACGCAATGACGTACAATACGTGGAATACCCTGTTGCCGAATTCGACCGACGGAAATAAGCTGCAAAAGACAGCATGAAATGTATTCGGATAATACCAGGGCACCGTTTCAAAGTATGTGGTCAATAACGTCCCATTATCCCCCTTGCTCTTGTAAATGGTCGCTTCCGCCAGGTGATTGGGCAGGTCAATAAAAGGAAGCAACGGAAAGAAGACTACAATCGCCGAGCTGAGAAGCAGGAATCCCAGTAAGGCTCTTCCGGGTTCAAGGCGGGCAAACAGATTCACAAACATTTTCAAAGACAAAGTCAGTCAGATAAATTAACGTTCCTTGCGTTGTCTTCAAGACTTCTAACCGTAACAGCCACGCCCAAAATGTCCGGCTATATCTTGGCGGAATCAAGCGTCGTGCTCGCCGATCCGTGTTAGAGGCTATCGCGGTAAGCCTGGATTGAATGTGGCTATTTTATTCCACAGTCAACAAGCCACATGTATGTCGAAGAGTCGTTCTGTTTTGGCAAGCAAAATACGGTCATCTCAAGGTTATTATTTGCATTCCCACAAACGGCATACGATCGGGACACAATCGTTCATTGACCATCGTTCAACACGGAATCCCCGACTCGTTGCCATGCCGATTTCAGTATTGAGATCATTTCCCGTGCCTTCCGTCAACCAATGGGCGGGGTTGATGATCGCACCAGGCGTCTAAATTACCTTGTCCAAGAGCGTTGATCGTAACGTCGTCAAAAACGTTCTCAATGCCATTATTCACCACCGGCACTATTGGCAGCGGCTGGATAGCCAGTGTCATTTGATTTTTCGCGTGATAATTCGTAGAATAGCCGAGCCGTGAAACCCATCTCGTCCATGAAGGAACGGATGGGTTCTTTTTATTGAACGAAGATACCGGATGCAAAACACAGAAATAGAAATTGTCATCGTTGAGGACAACCCGGGGGATGCGGAACTTACTATTCGCGCTCTTAAGAAGAAGGGTTTGGCGAACAACCTCATACATCTCTCAGATGGTGCTGAGGCCCTGGATTTCCTCTTTGGCAAGGGTCAATTCGCCGGTCGCAACATACAGCAACTCCCGAAAGTGATCCTGCTTGACCTGAAGATGCCGAAAGTAGACGGCCTGGAAGTACTCGAAAAGATCAAGGCGGAGCCACGAACGCGAGCGATTCCGGTGGTTATCCTCACCTCGTCGGCCGAAGATCCGGATGTAAAGCGGTCTTACGAATTAGGCGCCAACAGCTATATCGTCAAGCCGGTCGATTTTGATAATTTCTCGAAAACCGTCAGCGATCTCGGCTTGTATTGGCTGGTGATCAATAAGATCTGATGACTAAAAAATACGGTAGTCAAATGAGCCCTCCTCTTGCATTGCGCGCCCTTTGCGTTGTTTCCATCCTCGGTGTTTCCCTTGTGACGGAAGCACAGGACGAACCGCGGTCGTCTGATCAACTCAAACGACTCAGTATTGAAGAGCTAATGAACGTGGAGGTCACCTCAGTATCGAGGAGACCGGAAAAGATCAGCAAGAGCGCTTCAGCCATACAAGTCATTTCCAGGGAAGATATCCTCCGATCCGGTGCCACCAATCTCCCGGAGGCGCTGCGCCTGGTCTCCAATCTGCAAGTCGCACAACTCAGTGCGCAACACTGGATCATCAGTGCACGCGGTTTCAATGCGGTTTTCTCGAACAAGCTCCTCGTGATGATTGATGGAAGGACAGTTTACTCACCGCTGTTTGCGGGAGTTTTTTGGGATGCCCAAAGTGTGGTCCTGGAGGATATCGAAAGGATCGAAATCATCAGCGGCCCCGGCGGTACAATGTGGGGTGCAAATGCCGTGAACGGCGTTATTAATATCATTACGCGGACCGCTTCGGAAACACCTGGCGCGTTTGTATCGGCCGGTTCCGGTACCGTCACCCGAAATATGGCACAGGGTCGGTTCGGGGGAAGACTTGGACAAAACGGAGCCTTCAGGATCTACGCTCAACACCACAACCGAGACGTCACCCGATTGCCCGACGGTACTGACAACGATGATGCGTGGTCGTTCACGCAAGCCGGCTTCCGCGCTGACTGGTCCTCTGGAACGGTCGATGAGTTCCTTTTAACCGGCAACGCATATCGGGGAACAAGACAGACTTCACCTCAAGAGACGACGATTGATGGCCAGAACATGCTTGGACGATGGACCCACTCCTTCTCCGACCGCTCCAGGCTGACGACCCAGCTGTATTTTGATCGCACCTGGCGTGATGATGCCAAAGGTGCAATGAAGGATCAACTCAATACGTATGATGCCGATATCCAACATAACTTAACCACAGGTCGCCACCAGGTAGTCTGGGGTGGGGGCTTTCGTTTCGTGCATGACGAGACAATCAACACAACTGATTTTGTCGGCCTTATACCCAAGGACCGCGACATGGAACTCATCACCTTCTTCGGTCAGGATGAATTCTCCATTACCGACCATTTTCGATTTGTTTTTGGCACCAAGCTTCAGCACAACGAATTCTCCGGATGGGATGTGCAGCCCTCAGCCAGATTGGCCTGGCAACCTAATGACACGCATTTCGTATGGACAGCCGTATCCCGCGCAGTCCGTGCACCAAGCCGGATTGACGTGGACTACCACCTCCCTGCCTTTCACGTCCCTCCTCACCTCCCGAGTGTAGATGGCGGCCCCAATTTTGTCTCGGAAAAGCTTACGGCTTATGAACTGGGTTACCGGGTCCAGCCGGGCGCGAAGGGACAAGTTTCCGTATCATTATTCTCCCACGAATACGACGATCTCTACAGCGTCGAATTGCTGCCGGGTACACTGACGTACCAGATCATGAACGGCACTGAAGGACACTCTATGGGGGTTGAGGTAGCGGCCCAAATTCAAGTCACCGACTACTGGCGTGTTCGGGGCGGTTACACCTGGTTTGACAAGACACTCCGTAACAAACCCGGAAATACCACTCCGGAGTCAGCGCTTGCGGATCTTGGTGCAGATGCAAACAATCTTGCAGTCCTACAGTCGATACTTGACCTCCCTGCCAACTTCCAATTTGACTTGGCGGCACGGTACACCGATGAACTCCCTCCGTCTGAAAATTTGATCCTGGTTCCCCGTTACACGGAAATAACCGCACGCCTTGCATGGAATTTCCGGAATTTTGAATTTGCGCTGGTTGGGCAAAACCTACTTAACAAGTACCACGCGGAATACTCTGGCATCGAGATTCCCCGCAATATCTACGGAACGATTACATGGCGCCCTTGAATAGTCCGACACAACGCCGCCTGAAACCAGCGTCGCCGCTGTTGGTGCTAATGCTAATGGCTCTGTC
>CAZIAG010000166.1:0-8079 GCA_964537375.1 uncultured Roseivirgaceae bacterium | reverse complement strand
GTGATTCGATTCAACACCTTTAAACTGATCGGGTTACCTGCGGCGGTTTTTATCATGGTCATTGTTGGAGAATATTTTGTTGATGATTCGTTCGACCTGATGCTGCACGCATCATACGGGATGGTGAGCGTGGCATTGCTTTTCCTGGCCTACCGAAAGGAACTCGACCTCTTGACACCCCGAAAGCTGTTCAAATGAATGAAGCCGCAGAGCCTGACCATCAATGGATGCGGGAACCTACCAATCTTGTTTACTGAACGGTGACCTCGGCGACTGATCACCGTGGTCCGTTCTTAGGCAGGATTGTCCGGTAAAGATCCACTAACTTTTCCTGTTCCGTTTCCCAGTTAAGCGTTCCGTTCAACGTTGCTTTGACACCGTTGCTGCCGAGTTCCTTCCGAAGGAGTGTGTCCTTGTAAAGGCGCAGGATCTGTTGTGCGAGATCACGTGGATTGCCGGCTTCAAACACGAGCCCGGCGTGTGCCTGGGATACGATCCGCTTCAACGGGCGGCTCGAGCTTACCACAACGGGCTTTCCTGCCATCATCGACTGGAAAAGTTTATGCGGAATGGTATTGTCGGTATGTGCGTTTGACTTGTGAGGTATCAAGTTTACGTCGGCCAAATGCATATAAGAGTAAAACCTATTGAAGGGTTGGTATCCCATGAAATGAACGCGGCTCGCCACACCATGCTTTTCGCTTAGCGATTTCAAATGGGCGATCACGTCGTTACTTCCTGATCCTATGATCACCAGGTCAATGTTGTTGTGAGCGCCAAGGTATTTCATCGCTTCGATGGCGACATCGATGCCGCGGTGAGGTCCGATACCGCCGGAATACACTACTTTGAAACGGCTGGCAAGCTCGCCATAGATATTTTGATCCAGGGGCTGGTTTGCAAAGGACTTTTCTTCTGTGTTGGAGACGACAACTATTTTTGCAGGTTCCACCTGGTAGTTGGAGAGCAACCGTTGCTTCATTTCATCCACCACCGCGATCACGCAGTCGGCTTGCTTCACGGCATTGCGTTCGTGCCTCGACCAGCGGCCGGGATTCATAAACAGACGGTTCTTGATTCTTACAAGAAGGCCCTTGCGCCATTCAAACCACGTACGTAGCGCTTCTGGATAATTCTCGTGGAGATCCACGATCACTTTGACGCCCAATTCCCCCCTCAATGCGAGGGCAGTACCGGCAAGTGGAAGATCGTGGACATGAAGACATTGAATTGAACAATTGGACACCCAACGAGGTATCGCGTCCATGAACCTCGGGTGCTTGAATGTCATCGACATCACAACGTCCCACCGCGCAAGCTGATAATTGTTCGTGCCGGCATCAATTCGTGTTACCTTCAAACCATCGACTACCTCTTCATACGGCTCACTCGCCTTTCGCAAACACAAAAGGTGAACCCGAAAGCCTGCGGCGATCAGCGCATCGGCCTCTTTCTTAACGCGGATGTCGTGTGGATAGGGGGCATTGAGGATCATGCCAATATTCATACGGCCTGTTTTTACTCCTTCGCAAAGAAAGCAAAATATGCCGCAAATGGACTTACAGGCACGATAATATCCGCGAATGAACGCGCAGACGGTTTGTGTTTATAGGTGTCGGCGGCGTCCTATGGCTTACTACATTTTCATTATCTTGGCCCACAATAAGAAACAAAGAATAGCGGTGAAATTGACCCTTGTTGCCGGGGCACGCCCCAACTTTATGAAGATAGCCCCTTTGATCAGGGCGATTGAGGCGCATAACAGGGCGGGTACAAAACCCCGCATGGAATTTCGGCTAGTCCACACTGGACAACACTACGACGATAAGTTGAGCCGGGTATTCTTCGAAGAGCTTCAGCTGCCGGAGCCCAGCGTCAACCTCGGTGTGGGGTCCGGTTCACAGGCCGGGCAGACTGCCCGAATTATGGTGGAGTTTGAAAAAGACCTCCTGCAAAACCCAGTAGATGTTGTCATTGTCGTCGGCGATGTTAACTCAACGATGGCATGTACTATTGTTGCAAAAAAACTCAATACGAAGGTGGCTCACGTTGAAGGTGGAATACGCTCTTTTGATCTCACCATGCCCGAAGAGATCAATCGAATGGTGACCGACGCGATTGCCGACTATTTTTTTACCACCAGTGAAATAGCGAACGAAAACCTGAGGAAAGCCGGAATAGGAGAGGATCGAATCTTTTTCGTGGGAAACACCATGATCGACTCGTTGATGACGAGCCTGGATAAACTGTCTGAACCGGAGGCGTGGTCAGCCCTCCAATTACGCGACAAGCAGTATGTCGTCGTAACCCTTCACCGGCCGTCGAATGTCGATGATCCCGAAACGCTTCGGCGATTGCTAAGCGCGGTAGAGCGTGCCGCGGCGGGCACTACGATAGTGTTTCCTGTACATCCGCGAACCCGCAAGAATTTTGAACTTCTCAAAAAGGAATTTTCTACCATTCGCGATATTGAGCCGCTGAGTTACTTCAGTTTCGTCTACCTCATCCAGCGCGCAAAAGGGGTGATCACAGACTCTGGAGGAGTCCAGGAAGAAACCACGGTGCTTGGCGTCCCTTGCATTACGTTGCGTACCACTACTGAACGCCCTGAGACTATCAGTATCGGAACAAACGAACTGATCGGGACTGCACCCGACAAACTACAGGAGGCGGTTTCGAGGATCATTTCCGGCAATTGGAAAAAAGGAAGCATTCCGCCTTTGTGGGACGGTAAGACCGGCGAGCGAATCGTCTCCGCGCTGGCCACGCTATCGTCCTCACTTCACGCGTGATGGATTATCGCGAATAAAAGCTTTCCATGAATTGGAGGCCGATTTCGGAAGTCCATTTTGGAAATGGTGACAGAGGGCTACCGCCAAGGCGTCCGTGGCGTCCAGCAACTTCGGCAGTTCCTTGATACCGAGCAGCATCATCAGCATTTTGGCAACCTGCTCTTTCGAGGCGTTGCCGTTGCCAGTTACGGATTGCTTCACTTTCCTCGGTGCATACTCGACGATCGGAATTTCGCGGAACAATGCGGCGGACATCGCCACACCTTGCGCACGTCCAAGCTTCAGCATCGACTGTACATTCTTTCCATAAAAGGGCGCCTCGAGGGCGACTTCATCGGGGTGGTATTCGTCAATGAGATTAAGAACCCGGTCAAATATCTTCTTCAACCTTAATTCGTGGGTATCGTACTTGTCAAGGTGGATGACGCCAAACTGCAGCAATGACATCTTTGTACGCTTAATGCAGATCAACCCATATCCCATGATGTTCGTCCCGGGATCCAATCCCAGTATTATGCGTTCTTTGGCAATTTTTCCCACGGTGACAAGATAGGCAGCGTTCATAAATTATTGAAATTGCGTCATGGTACTTGCGGGAATCGTCGTTCTCACCTGGATCGTGATCGTGGCAATCATGTGGATTGGCTGGGAACGGGCGCTGAAAGCCGCTCAGCAGGAGACTTTGGACGGAGCGCTGGTCAGCGTTGTCATTCCGGTGAGAAATGAAGCCCAACGGATCGGACCACTCCTCGAAGATCTCAAACTTCAGTCTTATCAACCCCACGAAGTGATTATCGTGGACGACCATTCTGAAGACGAGACGCTTGAAATCGTTGCGAAACACGCGAGAGGTCGGGTCGTCGTGATTCAAAATGAAGGGGATGGAAAGAAGAAAGCCGTCACCACTGGAGTCAATCGTGCTGCGGGGAACATAATCGTTACCACGGATGCCGACTGCCGCGTTCCGCCTGCCTGGCTAGAACACCTCATAAGACCATTTCGCCATTCAGAGGTAAATCTGGTTTGTGGCCCAGTGAGGATTCATGGTGAATCGTTGTTTGCCGCGATGCAGGCGATCGAATTCTCCGCGCTGATCGCCGTCGGCGCCGCGACAGCGGCGTTCGGTCGCCCGGTAATGTGCAACGGGGCTAACCTTGCGTACCGTAAGTCGGTCTTTAGTGCTGTCGGAGGATATACCGGCAACGATCATATCCCTTCCGGCGACGACCAATTCCTGCTCGACAAGGTGGCAAGGTTATCGCCAGGGAGCATTCGTTTTAACGGCGACAATGCGGCGGTGGTGACGACTGCGCCACAAGCAGGTGTCCAAGGTTTTCTCAGCCAGCGGATTAGGTGGGCGTCGAAATGGAAGGCAAGTGCCAATTGGCTAACGGCTGTATTGGCGGTTTTTGTGGTGGCCGTTCAATGCGCTTTCCTTGCTGCCGTCATCCTGGCGATTACCAATCAGTCGCTGGCGTTGTTAGGTGTTATGGCGATCAAAATGGGCCTCGAGGCTTTGTTCCTCCGAAGGGTCTGTTGGGCGTTGCGTGTTCGATGGAACTCCCGGGCTTTTGCCTTGCTGACCTTATTGTACCCATTTTACGTGATTGCGGTTGCACCCCTGGCACTCCTGATGCCCTACCGATGGAAGGGACGGGTTGTTCGCCCGTAATTTATCGACGTTGGCGGCGATTTCACAGACGATCAGCGCGCGTGTCCGTAATATTTCTAATTTTGCCAGTTAGGACCCGCTATGCCGACGACAAACCTCAAAAGACAAGTTGAGATTAAGCAACTCCAGCTGAACGCGTTGCTCGAGATCACACAAGCGATCAACGGTAACATGCCGGAGGATTCATTATATAAGATCTACAACTTCACCCTTCGCTCCAATCTCAATATCAAGAAGATGGCCCTGTTTGTACTCGATGACGAATGGAACTGTAAGGCCAGCTTCGGAACAACGCACCAGTTTCACAAAGCGAAGTTGCTCCCTGAGTTCAAGACTATTCAGGACATAACACACCTCAAGGAATTTGAAGTGTGTGAGTTCACGGAATTCGATCTTGTGATTCCCGTTACGCATAAATCTAATACGCTTGCGTTGGTCTTTGTCGGGGGGTTGGAAAAAACGGATTTGCAGGGTGCTCATGCAGATAACATTCGTTTCATACAGGCGCTGAGTAATATCATTATCGTTGCCATCGAGAATAAGAAACTGGCACGGAAACAACTTCAACAGGAGGCATTTCGAAAGGAACTTGAGATTGCCAGTGACGTGCAGCAATTTCTCTTTCCTGAAACGCTTCCCGACACAGAGGTGCTGAAAGTGGAGGCGAGCTATCTTCCTCACGATCGGGTGGGTGGTGATTATTACGACTACATTCCCATTAACGAAAATCAGTTTTTACTCTGCGTTGCCGACGTCAGCGGAAAGGGGATACCTGCCGCGTTAATGATGTCTAACTTCCAGGCCGTGCTCAGGACACTGTTGCGCCAAACGCCGAATCTGACCGACGTTGTCGAAGCGTTGAACTATCAGGTACTAGAGAATACGAAGGGTGAAAAGTTTATCACGTTCTTCGCCGCGATATACGACATCAAACTGAAAACGATGGTGTTTGTGAATTGCGGTCACAATCCACCCATACTGTGGCAGCGAAAAACGGGTATTCGACTTCTGGAAGACGGCACCACCGTGCTCGGTGCAATGCATCCGTTGCCCTTTATCAACGAGGGTTTCATCACCGATCTCGATGATTTCTTACTCTTTTGTTACACGGACGGACTGATCGAGACCATTGATGAAAAAGGCAATGAGTTTGGCTTGGAAAAAATACTCGATTACTTCAACAGCGATCATACTTACACAAAGGATCTGTGTGTAATTCATCAGGACCTCATTGTCGCGCTGGACAAGTTCAAAGGCAAGAATGGCTACCACGACGACATTACCATGCTTTCATGCAGGGTTGGATAGCACCATACCGCACACCGTCGTTTGTTCAAGCTGTATTTCCGTTCTTTTTATGGAGAATCCCCACATCCCGCAAGGAGATCTACCTGACCTTCGATGACGGACCGGTGCCAGGGCCGACCGACATGGCGCTGGAACACCTGGCCGCAGCGAATGCAAAGGCGACGTTCTTTTGCGTTGGTGAAAATGTTCAAAAAAATGGTGACCTTTTCGAAAAGGTCATTGCAGGCGGTCACGCCATTGGTAATCATACGTTCAACCATCTTAACGGATGGAAAACGACAACCTCGCAATACGTTCAGAATGTTGAGAAAGCGGATGATGTGCTTTCGACAGGCGGTGCGGTGAACAGAAAACTGTTCAGGCCACCGCATGGCCGAATGACGCCGGCACAGATCAGGGTGTTGGTTGGCGAACGAACTATTGTCATGTGGGATGTTCTTTCACGCGACTACGATCAAGCTCTTGATAAAGACAAGTGTTTGAACAATACCATTCGAGCTGTCAGGCCAGGGTCCATCGTCGTCTTTCACGATAGCTTCAAAAGCGAACGAAACATGAATTATGTCGTGCCGCGGTTGATCGATCATTTCGCAGGACTAGGATTCACCTTCAATGCATTGCCATGAAAAAGCGAGTCCTTGTGGCACCGCTGGACTGGGGCCTGGGCCATGCCACACGCTCGATACCCGTGATCAGGTCACTTCTTCGCCATCGTTGTGATGTCGTGATCGCGAGCGCTGGCGAAGCCCTTGCCCTCCTAAAAGCCGAATTTCCGGAATTGCCATCGATCACCTTGCCAGGCTACCGACCCATTTACCCCTCGTCAGGAGGGATGATGGCGTGGGCCATGATGCGTCAGCTGCCGAAATTTTTCGCGACCATCCGGCGGGAACATGCACTAACGGAGGCGATTGTGAAAGAACGCTCCATCGACATCGTCGTTTCAGACAATCGGTATGGCGTTTGTTCTTCACGAGCGCATTCCGTGGTTATCACGCATCAAAGCAACATAATGATGCCCCGACGATTCGGAATGCTACGCGGTGTGGTGAATGCGATGAATCACCGTCTCCTCCGTAATTTCACTACCTGCTGGATTCCGGACCTGCCCGGCGGTGACGCATTGGCTGGCGAACTTGGATCGTTTCATAAAGTACCGCATGGACTCCGGGTTGAGTACATCGGATGGTTATCCCGATTTTTGCCGATTGAACATCTTGGTGAGAAAAGGTATGACGTATTGGCGATCCTTTCCGGTCCGGAGCCGCAGCGCTCATTGTTTGAAAAAGCCGTATCACAACAGCTGGCACATTCGAACCTTCGGTACCTTATTGTGCGCGGCGTGCCAGGATCCGATGCGGCGGGGAATGGGCACGTCGTCAATTTTCTAAAAGCCGATGACTTGCAACGCGTCATGGCTTCATCTGAGGTGGTTGTTGCCCGCAGTGGATACAGCACCGTGATGGACCTGCTGACCATGAGGCAGAACGCCATTCTGGTTCCCACACCCGGTCAACCTGAACAAGAATACCTGTCAAAGCGACTTAAAGAAAAGGGAATATTTTTTTCGACATCGCAGAAAGAATTTCAATTGGACGTCGCGCTTCGGGAATACCGGAAATACGGAAATTTCACAGGTCTGACACCCGTTGATATGACCTACTTAGAAACCGCCGTCGAGAAGTTATTAAACGATACATGAAAAAATTTTTAACGAGTTTTCGGTTTGCGCTGAGGGGCTGGGTCTTCGTTTGGAAAGAAGAACCAAACTTCCGTTATCAGCTGACTGTGGGTTTCCTGACCCTGGGCCTCGGATATTATTTTGACGTCCGGCCTGTGGAGTGGGCTGTCCTGCTAATCTGCATCGCGCTTGTTCTTAGTCTTGAATTGGTGAACACGGCGATCGAAAGGCTGGTTGACCTCGTCACCCTCGATCGCCGTCCGTTGGCAGGGAAGGTCAAGGATTTGGCGGCAGGGGCTGTGCTCCTTGCGTCGATTGCGTCTGTGTTCATTGGGAGTATCATATTCTGGCCATACATTTTTCCACCGCGCTAAACGGTTGGTATATTTGCCGATTTGGATAATGAGCTAGGCATGGAGAATAACGATTTTACAGTCGATACGCACGCGCACGTCTTCGCTGAGGACTTTAAAGACGATTTGGCGGAAGTACTACAGCGCAGCTTCGACAGTGGTGTTCACAAGGTGGTGATGCCCAATATTGACCACGCTTCGATCGACAGGATGCTTGAAGTCGAGGAAGCCTTTCCCGGCCGGTGTTTTTCTACCATAGGACTTCATCCAACG
>CAZIAG010000165.1:0-8148 GCA_964537375.1 uncultured Roseivirgaceae bacterium | reverse complement strand
GACAACCTAAACAAGAACACGTATGGCTAGCCGACGAGATTGGTTTAAAACTACCATCGCCCTTGCTGGTGGTTTCTCCTTGACTAACGTTCTGGGTGACCGCCTGATAGCTGCACCGCTCAGCGAGACCGAGAGAAGATTTCTCGATGCCTATGGAGATGTTCCGGTTAATCTGCGGCTGGGCTCAAATGAAAATCCCTATGGTCCTTCGGAAACAGCCATGAACGCCATCGAGGCTGCACTCATTGAAGGTAACCGATATCCATTTGCGGAAGCATCAAAACTGAAAGCTGTTCTTGCAGAAAGAGAAGGAGTAACACCAGATCACATTGCCATTGGGGCCGGCTCAAGCGATCTTCTCTGTGCGACCGGTGCAGCATTTGGACTCAAAGGCGGCCGAATGTTATCGTGCTATCCAACGTTTCCAACGCTTATGAATTTTGCGGAGGTATTCGATGCGAAGTGGGACCGCGTTAACGTCAACGACAACTTGGAATACGACTATAAAGCCGTGGCCAGTGCAGTGAAGTCCGACACGAGACTCGTCTTTATTTGCAATCCCAATAATCCAACCGGGACGTTTACCGATCCGTCTATTGTACGGGCCTTCTGCGAGGAGGTCTCTTCAAAGGTTCCCGTCTTTTCCGATGAAGCCTATTTGGAATTCATGGAGCCGGAGCAGCAGGATTCGATGATCGACCTCGTAAGGAAAGGCCGCAACGTTATCGTATCGCGAACGTTCTCGAAGATCTATGGACTCGCCGGTTTACGCGTTGGGTATGTAGTGGCAAAACCTGAACTCATCAAACGGATCTCCGGTTGTCAGTCCCGGCTTTCGAACAACCAGTTAGGGATCGCCGCCGCATCCGCCGTGATTGGCGATGAGGAGTTTATGGCCATGACACGAAAAAAGAACGCGGAAGCGAGGAAGGTGCTCACGGACTACCTGGACAAGAACGGCTATCGCTACGGAAAGTCTTGTACCAACTTCGTGTTATTTGACCCCAAGGCCGACGCTTCACGGATACTCGGTCAGCTTGCAGAACGGGGGATCCGCATTCGCACGTGGGACTACCTGGGAAAACAATGGTTACGTGTAAGCATTGGCACCGTCGAGGAAATGAAGATGTTTACGAAAGCCTACGATGAGGTAGTGTAATCGATGCTGCGAATCAGGCGGTCACCTTATACATTTCGGCGAGCTTACTGACCGCGTAATCGATCTCCTCGGGTTTGTTGTACTTGCTGAACGAGAACCGGACTGCTCCGCGTTTCGATTGGGGGTACAATGCACCCAACACATGCGACCCTGTGGTTGCGCCGCTGGAACACGCGCTTCCTCCGGAGGCGGAGATTCCCTGAAGGTCGAGGTTGAACAACAGCATATCGCCCTCATCGGATTCCGGAAGACTAACGTTCAACACGGTGTAAAGGCTCCTTTCCGGATTGGCCGAGTCGCCGTTGAACTGCACACCGGCAATTTGCTCACGAAGCAGTTCGATCATCCGGTCCTTTAAGCCCTGGATGTACTTCTTGTGCTCGTCCATATCGCGGTAAGCGATTTCGAGAGCCTTCGCGAGTCCAATAATACCGTAGACATTTTCGGTACCCCCACGCATGCTTCGCTCCTGGGCGCCGCCGTGTATAAAGGAATGAATTTTCCTGTCTTTGCGAATGTACATGAAGCCCACGCCTTTTGGTCCGTGGAATTTGTGTGCCGCCGCCGTCATGCCACAGACCTGGAGTTCTTTTAAGTCGTGTCGGTAATGTCCCACAGTCTGAACGGTATCTGAGTGGAAGAACGCGCTATGCTCGGCGCAGAGGTCGCTAACCGCCTTGATATCGAGCAGGTTGCCGATCTCGTTGTTGGCATGCATCAGCGAAACAAGCGCGCCGGGATATTTCGTGAGTAACTCGCCGAGGTGATCCAGGTCCACATGTCCTTTTTCATCGAGGTTGACATGATGGAGTTGTGCCTTCCCATCGTCAACAAGATGTTCAATGGTATGGGTGACGGCATGATGTTCAATTGGCGAAGAGATGATATGTCGAATGTCGTAGGTCGCAAGGGCGCACCGGATAATCGCATTGTCGGCCTCGGTCCCGCCTGACGTAAAAATGATCTCGCCGGGTGTGCAATTCAGAAGTTCGGCCACCTTTTTTCTTGCCGACTCGATAGCGGCGCGAACCTTCCGTCCATGCGCATGCGTAGACGACGGATTCCCGAAATCTTCGAGCATGAAAGGCTTAATCGTCTCAAAAACTTCCGGGTCGAGTGGTGTCGTGGCCGCGTTGTCCAGGTAAACTCTCATGTCAGAAACAGAATAATAACAAAATTAACATGAACTTGCTCAAACCCGGCCTTACGGGCGGATTTTTTCAGCAATGATCTCCTTAATGTCGTTCATAATTTTCCGCGCGAGGTTGTCGGCTTTGGTTTCCATGTCGGACTCCGCATAAATCCGGATGATTGGCTCAGTGTTCGACTTACGAAGGTGCACCCATTCGCGATTGAACTCGATCCTAACACCATCTGCCGTGTTGATCGGTTGATTGCTATATTTCTTTCTGACGTTCTCCAGAATTTTATCGACGTTGATATCCCGTGTGAGCTCAATTTTATTTTTTGAAATAACGTAGTTGGGATATTTCATTCTGAGGCGCCGGGCAGACAAGTTTGATTTTGCCAGGTGCGTCAGGAACAATGCGATTCCGACGAGGGCATCCCTACCGAAGTGCAGATCCGGATAGATCACACCGCCATTGCCTTCACCACCGATCACCGCGTTCTGTTCCTTCATCATTGTTACCACATGAACCTCACCTACAGCGGATGCAAAATATTGGCCGCCCGCCTTTTCGGTGATATCCTGGAGCGCCCTGGAGCTTGACAGATTAGAAACGGTGTTGCCCTTCTTGCCGGAATTCAGGACATAGTCGGCCACGGCCACCAACGTATACTCTTCCCCAAAGGGTGAGCCATCTTCACACACCAAGGCCAGTCGATCTACATCGGGATCCACAACAATACCGAGATCGTACTTCCCGTTGACGATCTCACGCGAGATATCACTCAGATGTTCAGGGAGGGGTTCGGGATTATGCGGAAAATGCCCGGTTGGGTCGCAATACAACTCGCGCACCGTAACACCCAATGCGCTCAACAGTTTCGGAACAGCAATTCCCCCTGTCGAATTCACTGCATCCACCACCACTCGGAAGCCGCGCTTGTGAATCGCCTCAGCGTCGACCAAAGGCAAGGCCAGTATCGCATCAATATGCTTTTGGAGGTATGAGTCATCGACCCGGTATTTGCCCAGTTTGTTCACCGCGGCAAAATCATAGTCGTCAGACTCAGCAATGCGCAACACTTCCTCGCCTTCGGCCGCAGAGATAAATTCACCTTTTTGATTGAGGAGCTTCAGCGCATTCCATTGAACCGGATTATGGCTAGCTGTAAGGATAATGCCCCCCTGCGCATTTTCCCAGGGAACGGCCATCTCGACAGTAGGCGTGGTTGACAATCCCAGATCGACAACGTCGATACCAAGGCCAATAAGGGTGTTTGTTACGAGGCTTGAAACCATGGCACCCGACGGCCGCGCGTCGCGACCGATTACTACTTTGGGTTGTTCGCTTTTGCGCTTTACCCAGGTTCCATAGGCAGCGGCAAATCTGACCGTATCAAGGGGGGTGAGGTTGTCGCCTGGCTTGCCGCCAATAGTGCCTCGTATTCCGGAAATTGATTTGATAAGTGTCACAATTCTCGTTTAGGCGTTACTCTGTATTTGAAGGGAGCAAATTTAGCAGCTTTGCTGTTCCGTGGACAGTTCCATCCCGAATTTGCTACCTTGCAGGGATTAAACGAGACTTATGGCAAACCCTTTATCGCCACCGGACCCGAAGCGGCCGGAAAAGCTGAAGGCGTTCGATCGGTTATTAACCATCATGGACGAACTCCGCGAGAACTGTCCGTGGGATAAGAAGCAGACGCTCGAGAGCCTGCGTCATCTCACGGTTGAGGAAACCTATGAGTTGTCGGATGCAATATTGGAGGGGAACCTCGACGAGGTGAAGAAAGAACTTGGCGACATTATGCTTCACATGGTCTTCTATGCGCGCATTGCTTCCGAAAAGGGTGCTTTCGATATCGCCGACGTCATGCATGCCATATGTGAAAAACTCATCCAGCGACATCCTCACATTTATGGCGATGTGGAAGCGAATGACGAAGAAACCGTCAAAGCAAACTGGGAAAAGCTCAAACTGAAGCACGGCAACAAGTCGGTCCTCGAAGGAGTTCCGAAATCGCTGCCTGCGATGGTCAAGGCCATTCGCATCCAGGACAAGGCACGAGGCGTGGGTTTCGATTGGGAAAATAAAGAACAGGTCTGGGAAAAGGTAGAAGAAGAGATGCGCGAGTTTCGTACGGAGTTTACCAAGTATTCACCTGATCAACCCGACGTGTCCACGAAAGAGAGGATCATGTCGGAATTCGGCGACCTGCTTTTTTCGTTGGTAAATTATGCACGATTCATCAATATCGACCCGGAGGAGGCACTCGAAAGAACGAATAAAAAGTTCATCAAACGCTTTCAGTACCTGGAATCCGAATCCGCGAAGGACGGAAAGAAGATGGGAGAAATGACGCTATCTGAGATGGACGAATATTGGAACCGGGCGAAAGAACTCTAGGTGCCCGATGTTCACGCGGCGATGCGAGCCGGATCAGCCTTGTTCCCGGGCATGGATAAATAGGTCTGAGATTGTCCGAATAACCATTCATGGCTAACGGCTGTTGTAGAATAAATCTTTTTTCATCGGGCCCTCCCAATTCGATTCCTTAATATATTTGCCGTCTTATGGCGACCCAGGAAGACAACCTATTCAAGAACGTGATATCCCATGCGAAAGAGTATGGGTTTATTTTTCCGTCCAGCGAAATCTATGATGGGCTAAGCGCAGTCTATGACTATGGCCAGAACGGTGCGGAGTTGAAGAACAACATCAAGGAATATTGGTGGAAGTTCATGACCCTCCTCCACGACAACATCGTGGGGATCGACGCAGCCATTTTTATGCACCCCACTACATGGAAAGCCTCAGGCCACGTCGACGCCTTCAACGACCCGATGATCGACAACCGGGACTCGAAGAAAAGGTATCGCGCTGACCAGCTGATCGAGGGAGCAATAGAAAAGCTCGAAGAGAAAATTTCCAGGGAGGTAGAAAAGGCTTCCAAGCGCTTCGACAACTTCGACCGCGAGATGTTCGTCACCACCAATCCGCGCGTACTCGAATATCAAAAAAAGATAGACGACATCAACGCACGTCTGAAGGAGGCCATGGGCAACAACGATATGGCCGCGCTGAAACAGCTCATTATTGACCTCGATATCGCGGATCCGATTTCCGGAACGAAGAATTGGACGGATGTGCGCCAGTTCAACCTCATGTTCTCCACGGAGATCGGTTCCCTGGCCGACGAAGCCAACAAGATCTATCTAAGACCGGAAACGGCACAGGGCATCTTCGTCAACTTTCTGAATGTGCAGAAAACGGGCAGGATGAAAATTCCTTTTGGTATTGCGCAGATCGGTAAAGCGTTCCGAAACGAAATAGTTGCCCGGCAATTCATCTTCCGTATGCGCGAATTCGAACAAATGGAAATGCAATTTTTCGTCCGGCCAGGTGAAGAGATGCAATGGTACGAGTTCTGGAAAGAGAAGAGAATGCGTTGGCATCTCGCATTGGGGATGGGTCAGGACAACTATCGGTTCCATGATCACCTCAACCTCGCGCACTACGCCAACGCTGCCTGCGACATTCAGTTCAACTTCCCAATGGGATTCCGCGAGCTTGAAGGGATTCATTCAAGGACAGACTTTGATTTGAAGAATCATGAAAAGTATTCGGGTAAGAAACTCCAGTACTTCGACCCCGATACCAATCAAAGCTATATTCCCTACGTGATCGAGACTTCAATCGGCCTGGATCGCTGTTTCCTTGCACTCCTGTCAAAATCGTACAAAGAAGAAAAATTGGACGACGGTAGTGAGCGGGTTGTTCTTGCCCTGCCTCCGGCCATTGCGCCTAATAAAGTCGCGATACTTCCGCTGGTCAAAAAAGACGGCCTGCCGGAAAAAGCGCATGCCATCATGGATGATCTGAAATACGACCTTCGTTGCTTTTACGAAGAGAAGGATGCCATCGGAAAACGCTATCGCCGCCAGGATGCAATCGGCACGCCTTACTGTGTGACCGTAGATCATCAAACGCTGCAGGATGACACCGTCACCATTCGCGACCGGGACAGCATGAAACAGGAACGCGTGCGCATTGCCGATGTAAGGCAGAAACTAATCGACGCGTGTTCGATCAACCGTCTCCTGCGAACCATATAGGCCATGGTCACCTTCGGACTCATCGTCGGGGTGATTGTACTTGTTGTTCTTAAGTTCAATCACGAAGTACGGGTGAGTTATGGGTACGCCACCAGAAAGGCGGCCCCTCTGAGAACGGCACTGTTGCCTGTACCAAAGGAATACGGAGAGATATTATTGAAATACTTTCCTTATTATCAGCGTTTGCCCGCATCGCTAAAGCCGTCGTTTGAAAAACGCGTTGCCAAGTTCATATACAGCAAACGCTTTATCCCACGCCAAATGCCGGAAGTATCGTTGGAAGCAAAGGTGCTCATTGCGGCGTCGGCTATTCAATTGACCTTTGGTCTGCCCCGTACGTTCCTTAGGCACTTTGACAAGATCCTCGTTTACCCAAATGAATACTATTCATCCATCACAAAAAGATTCCACAAGGGCGAAGTCAATCCCGCGTTCGGAATCATCGTGATCTCCTGGCAAAGTTTTGTCGAAGGGTACATAACACCGGGAGATTCGAAAAATCTCGGGCTTCACGAAATGGCACACGCGCTTCGTCTGGAACAGCACATTCGCAGTGAAGAATTCCAACCATTTGACGAAGGGTTGCTGGAACGCTTTGACGTATATGCCCGACGGGTCTGCACTGCACCCGACTTCGCTGCCCAAAAAGTCTTTCGACCTTATGCCTGCACCAACGAGCACGAATTCTTCAGTGTAGCCGTTGAAAATTTCTTTGAGCGACCGGAAGTTTTTCGGCAGGAGTTACCAGACCTGTACTCCATCATGACGCGGTTACTAAGGCAAGATCCAATCAACGGGACCGTCGGGCCGAGTCTGTAGACGACAACGAGGGCATTCCGAGCGGATCCTCCTTTTAAGTTGTCGACGTGCGCTCTTTGCATTAACATTGCCATCGCGTTCACGCAGGAGGGCTGAATAAAGCTCATTTGTAAAGAATCGTTAAATAGCTTTTAGGCTTATCAAAAGGATGGCCTTCGTGGTAACGTCGGTGGTGAACGGCAGCGGATTTAGGAATGCAGAAACAAATTGTTAATACGTGGAGTGGATAACCTTACTTTCCTCGCAGCGACCGGGCTCAAAATCTTTAACCCTTTCCGATTCGCGGAGTGCCTTCGAACAGGATTATGATCGGATCATCTTTTCACATCCGTTTCGTCGTCTGCAAGACAAGACGCAAGTACACCCCCTTCCCGAAGAAGATTTTGTACACACGCGACTCACCCACAGTCTCGAGGTATCCAGCGTTGGTCGTTCCCTGGGAAAGCGTGTTGGCGAAGTCATCATTCAACGGCATCCGGAATTGGGGAAATCTTTTTCACTGTTCGACTTCGGGGCGATCGCAGCGGCAGCATCATTGGCGCACGACCTTGGAAACCCTCCTTTTGGACACGCGGGTGAAGATGCAATTTCCGAGTTCTTCAAATCCCATCCCTATGGACAATCGTTTCGGGAAAAGGTGAACGAGCCGGAATGGGCGGATCTGATTTCGTTTGAAGGCAATGCGCAGGGCTTTCGCATTCTGTGCAAGGGCGAGTATGGAATGCGATTAACGTTTGCGACACTTGGGGCGTTCACGAAATATCCCTGTCCTGCTCATTTTCCCGAACGGAACAAAAAGCGCCGCAGCCAGAAGAAATTTGGATTCTTTCAAACAGAGCGAGAGCACTTCAAGGAAGTTGCTCATGAACTGCGCCTCAAGCCATCCGTCGCTGATAGTTGGTACCGTCATCCGCTGGCGTTCGTC
>CAZIAG010000164.1:0-8156 GCA_964537375.1 uncultured Roseivirgaceae bacterium | reverse complement strand
AAACAATATCGAACCATGGACAATGGTCAGGGTGATCTCAGTCCATACGAAATCAACACCCTGCTTTACGATTCAGCCATCAACCGACTGTACGCCGGGACGCACCGATTGGGAATTCTGCGGTTCGATTACGACCGCGATCAACTTGTGCAGATGCCTTGCACGACGGACGCGCCCATCATCAACCAACTTGCACAGACCGCCGATGGAAAAATCTGGGCGATGTCCTACCAGGAAGGCATCTTTTATATCGATAACGACTCGCTCAAAAGGCTCGCCGACCCCCACAAGATATATCAACACCCGTCAACGATACTCGCCTGGGGAAGCAAGCTGCTGATAGGCGGTCCTGCCAAGGTGGTGGTGCTTGACGATGGGAAACCGGTGGATGAGATTATATTGTCGTTTCAGGGAAACGATTTCCCCAATCACGCCGACGTCACAGCCCTGTTTGTGGATCGCGACGAAAATCTTTGGATAGGAACCCATAGGCAGGGCGTGGTAGTGTATAACCTGAAGGAGCGAATCTTTACCAAACACTTTCCCCCAACAAAAGAACCTTTTTACAGTCGGATAACGGCCATTCACCAGGATCGCAACGGGCTCTTCTGGATTCTTACCAAAGCAAATGGCCTTGTTGTGCATAGTGTAGGTGAAAACCGAACCGTGCATTTGCGAAAGGACCCATTTTCAGCAAAGTCCATTTCCACCGACAACTGTTTTTCAATTCTCGAGGACCAACAGGGCATCATCTGGATCGGCGGTACCGGCGACCTCAATAAGTTTGACAAGAATCAACTGAAGTTCAGGCATTACTATCACAACCCGCTCCAGGCCATATCGCTTAGCGACAACATGGTGAGATCGGTCTATGAGGATGTAGATGGAACGATATGGGTGGGTACGGATGCCGGATACATCAATGTCATTGATCCGGTCACACAAAGGGTCGAGTATAGAAAAGTCGAATTACCTCACGACGACCTCACTTTTGTGCCCGTTTGGTTCCTGCCCACAGACGATAACACCGTTCTGGTAGGCACTTATGGAGGCCTGCTTCAATGGAACCGCCGCAGCAAGACGTTCACACCGTATGCTCCGCTTTGGACTAAGCTCAGAGATAAAGTTGTCCGACAAATTCTGCAGAAGGGCGACACATTGTTTTATCTCTCGTCCGGAACGTTGAACATCTATAACCGGAAGACTCGTGAACTGACGCAAATCGGCCAGGCGGGGGATGAACACGCCACAAACATCACGGCAATCCATTTCGACAGCCGCGGGCGCCTTTGGGTCGGCAACGCGTCGGGAGTTTCGCTATACGATGCGGCCACGGGGAATTTTCGATTTATTCCTTTCCCCGATCTTCCACGCAGTTCAGAGACAGGGTTTCTGCTCGTTCTCTCCATCCGTGAGATCGGACCGTACCTTTACGTCGGTACGTTCAACGCGGGGCTTTGGCGGATCGACCTTCGCTCTCTCGACGGCGAAGTGCAAGCCAGGAACTTCACCGTCCGCGATGGCTTGCCCAGCAATACGATCTACGCTACCCTTCCCGACTCGCGTGGACGGATTTGGATGAGCACCAACAGTGGTATTGTGAATTTCGATCCCTCCTCCAATACCTTTGTGACCTTTTCGGTCAACGAAGGCATGCAGGAGGAGGAATTCAATCGGCTTGCCTATGCGACGACACGCTCGGGCGAAATCATTTTCGGCGGCATCAACGGCATCAACGTGTTCAAGCCGGAGGACATCGAGCTGAACGAGGGGCACTACCACCCACAAATCCTTTCCATCCGTATTTACAACCCGGTCACAGGTAAAGAGAAGATGGTTAGCCGTGTGGGCATTGACGAACCAATCCGGCTGACCTACGAAGAGAACTTCCTCGACTTCCAATTCTTTGTACCACGTTACAGCACACCCAGGCGCTATTCCCTCTACTACCGACTCGACAACTTCGAGAATGAGTGGAAGGAAGTGACGGGCGACAACAAAGCAACGTTCACCAATATCGACCCAGGCTCCTACAAGTTCATGCTGAGGACTGTATCGCCGGGTGGCGAGGAGAACATCACGGAGATCCCGGTGGTGATATCTCCGCCGCTTTGGAAAACCGGGTGGTTTATCGTGCTCTCGTTTCTGGTAGTTGCATTCCTGGTCATGACGATCATTCGAAGTTACATCCGAAAGGGACGCAACGACCGTGAACGCTTGCAGGAGTTGCTCCGCATTCGCACGTACGAAATCGAAAAGTCGCGCGAAGAATTGCAGATCCTTAACCAAAAGAAAGACCTCATATTCTCTATCCTTTCGCACGACCTGCGATCCCCCCTAACCACGCTGAAAGGATTTCTCGGCTATCTCATTGATCACGCACACGAACTTTCGCATAGCGAACTGAAGCGTCACGCCATCAACATCAGGAATTCGGTGACTAATTCGCTCGACTTGATCGACAACACACTGTTCTGGTCCCTGTCGCAAATGGGCAACATTCAATACACGCCCACCAACTTTTCGCTCTGCCATTTGTTGGAGAAACTACGCGGGCTTTATCAGCTTACGGCAGACAAGAAACGAATCGCGTTTCATATTGAATGTGCGAAGAACCTGGTCATCCACGGCGATGAGAATATGATTTATGTGACGTTGCGAAACATCGTCTCCAACGCGCTCAAGTTTACATCGGAGGGAAAAAGCGTGAAGATCACTTGCGTGCCGAACGGGCGATTCGCCCACATCGAAGTGGTAGACGAAGGCATCGGCATGAGTGAAGATTACGTGCAAAGAATACTGACGTCCGATCAGCCCATGTTGAAAAAGGGCACATCAAACGAAAAGGGAACCGGTCTCGGGTTATTGCTGTGTATGCGTTTCATTCGCATGAACCATGGGGAGATCGACATTAAAAGCATCGAGAACCAGGGAACCACCTTTGTTGTGAAGCTTCCGATGGCGGGGAAGCATGTGGAGTCCGGGGTTCAGGATACCCGATAACAGGCTTCAGCTTGCACCGATGCAGCTTCAAGGGATTCGGGGTTCAAGGTTGTTGCGAGTCCCGGGCTTCGCGGTCCTCCATGAGTTGATTCAAGACTTGAAATGATTCCAGCCCTGGGCTTGCAGGGGAACGACCGTTCCTTGCTTGCTGATCATTATCAATTCGTTTCCTCGCTCGTGCATGTAGCCGATCATGTGTATATCGGGATGTTTTTGAATTTTTTCCTGGTCGGCGCGGTCAATCGTAAACAACAACTCGTAATCCTCGCCGCCATTTAGCGCGCAGGTGATAGGATCCAGTTTAAATTCGATAGCGGTCTCGAAGGCAACATTGTCAATGGGTATCTTGTCCTCGTAAACGCGAAGTCCCAGTTTTGATTGCGACGCAAGGTGAAAGAGCTCGGAAGCGAGGCCGTCGGATATATCGATCATGGATGTCGGTTTGACACCGGCTTCCTCCAGGTCAAAGACAATATCGGTGCGCGCTTCAGGCTTCAGGAATCGTCCGACAAGGTAGTCGTACTTTTCAAGTTTAGGTTCCATGTTCGGATTGGCCAGGAACTCCTGTTTCTCACGTTCAAGAACCTGAAGTCCCATAAAGGCGGCACCCAAATCTCCCGTTGCACAGAGAATATCATTCGCTTTTGCGCCATTCCGGTAAGAGACCCGTTCGCGCGGAGCCCAACCCACAACAGTGACCGAAATGACGAGCCCGGAGATGGAGGAACTGGTGTCGCCACCCACCAGGTCAACGTTGTAATTCTCACACGCCGCGCGTATGCCCTGGTATAGGGTTTCCACCGCTTCTACCGAAAAGCGATTGCTCAGGGCGATGCTGACCGTCACCTGCGACGCCTTTCCATTCATTGCGGCGATGTCGGACACGTTTACAGCGACCGCTTTGTAACCCAGGTGTTGCAGGGGCACATAGGCCAGGTCGAAATGGATCCCCTCGATCAGCATGTCGGTCGACACCAGCAGGCATTGCCCGTTCCCGGCGTCAATAACGGCAGCATCATCCCCTACCCCCTTCAGGGAAGATGCCTGTCGGCTGGGAAAATCGCGCGTAATGCGGTCGATGAGGCCAAACTCACCTAACTCACTGATTTCAAGGCGTTTTTCGGTCATATTGGTATGGATTTACCCTTTGGCGTCAAAAGCGGCAGTTCAACCCGCCAAAGCGGCTTTGGGCGCAAAAATAACATCCAGCCGTCCGTTTCGACGTATATATGCATAATCAAAACAAAAAGGCAATGAAAAAGGTCGTGGGTTTGTGTCTGGTTGCTGTAATTATCCTTTCGTCATGTGGCCCGAAGCCGTATTACAAGACCGCAGAGGGTAAAAAGAAGCAAAAGTATTACAACGAAATCCAGTTTGGCGGAAAGAGTGCAAGCACTATGAAGAAGAAGTTCTGATCTCTTCGCATAGTTCGACCAGCACGCCCTGGGTTGTTTTGGGATGCAGAAAACCGATCATCTTGTTGTCCGCCCCCGGTTTTGGCTTCTCGTTGATCGTTTCAAAACCGTTTTCCCTTGCTTCAGACAGTCGGTTTTCGAGGCCGGCAACCTCAAAGGCGATATGGTGAATACCCTCACCGCGTCGGGCGATGAATTTCGCGATGGGCGATTCTTCGTTCGTTGCTTCGAGGAGCTCAATCTTAACCCCGCCGACCTCGAAAAAGGAGGTTCGCACCCCCTCAGAAGCTACTTCTTCTATTTTATAGTGAGGTCGTCCCAGCAGCCGGGCGAACAGTTTGTTAGCCGCGTCCAGGTCGCGCACCGCGATACCGATATGTTCCAATTTTTCCATAATTGGGTTAACTTTACGAGCCAATCAAGAAACTTTTCTTCGAAAGTGAAAGTTTAGGCAGTGAAACTTTCAGCACCATGACGGAAACCATGAGCGAGATGCACGTTGAGGCGGCAAGAATCCAGCAGGAGATCCGGGATCACCTTGGCCTGCGTTCGTCAGACATCGTCTTCGAATACAGCACGATCGATGGAAAAACCCGGCTGGATTTGATCACCGTGAACCCGCGCCACAATCAGGCGTTTCTTTTTCACAGTGAAACGGGATTCGATAAAGTGGACGTGCTAAAGAAGATGTACAACTACGTTCAGAGTTATAAGGAAAAGGAGAATTCCTATACCATCCAATGGGTAGGCAAAGGCGGAACGGAGTTGCACACCTCGTATTTCAGGGCCGGTAACGTCATGGATGCACTGCAGAAACTCTACTACGGCAGAGACATGAACACAATTACCGTTTTTAGTGTTGTATTGAATCCGATCTCATAAACCATGATCAACGTAACTGAAAAAGCAAAAGAAAGAATACTGGCGCTTCGGCAGGAAGAAGGCAAAAGTACGGAACACAACATCCGTGTCTCCGTAAAGGGAGGCGGGTGTTCGGGCTTGATGTATGATCTCGGCTTCGATGATCAGATCAAACCCGCCGATCAGGTTTTTGAGGACAAGGGGATCAAGATCCTCGTGGATAAGAAAAGTTTGTTGTACCTGTTGGGAACGACCCTTGATTTTTCCGACGGATTGAACGGGAAGGGATTCCAGTTTATCAATCCGAATGCCACACGGACCTGCGGGTGCGGAGAAAGCTTTTCGATCTGATTGCGTCCTCCACAACGACAAGTCGAGCACAAAACCATGAACGGGCTCCTCGCCCGTCAGGCAGCACGGCCATAAGGAATCTGGTTCTTACCCATCCACCGTCGCAATACACTTCAACTCGATCGCTATTGGCGTAGGCAACGCATTCACCTCGACCGTCGTACGACAGGGTTGGTTATCCTTGAAATACTCCGCATATACTTTATTGAACACCGGGAAGTCGGCCTTCATGTTGGTGAGAAACACGGTTACATCCACAAGGTTCTCCCAACGCGAACCGGACGCCTCAAGGATGAGCCTGACATTCTCAAACACACTGTGGCATTGGGTGGCGATATCGTAGGAGACCATGTTGCCGTCGGCATCAAGGGTCGCGCCGGGGATCTCTTTCGAGTCCCTTTTTCGCGGACCTACACCGGATAGAAATAACAGGTTGCCTACACGTCGTGCATGCGGGTATAATCCCACCGGTTCGGGAGCTTTGTCAGAATTGAATGTGTTCATCGTCAAAAAATTTCAGGTTCCGGATTCAAGAGTTGCTATCTTGTACCAAAGGTTAACGTGCCCCAGAAACTCTCCCACTCACCTTCCCGGTCCTTTAATGGTGTGATGTGTACAACACTGACCATCCATGTCCCCGGGCCGCTGAAGTAGGTATCAACCGTTCCATCCTGTTGACAATAAATGGTCTGCACGGCGGTTTGGTGATTATACTGGTTCCACACTTTTACCTTAGCTCCAAACAAGGGTTTCCCCTGAAAGAGTATCTTAAACTGAAGGCGTTCGCCGAATTTCAATGCATATGGATTGGTCAGCGGGATGATCTCGAGTGGAAGGCCCACTGCTTTCTTGTACGTGTCGTCCGTTTTCTTGCCCGCCTGCATCAGCACCTTCGAATAGCGTGCGTAGCTCTCTTTGGCTTTCTGATCCAGCGTATTGGTTCGGCGGCGATAGGCATACGCATCATCAAGGCCGTCCTCCTTCAGATAGGCATTGAACGTCTCAGCCTCCATCTCCATTGAAGCATGTACGGACTGCATGACGATCATGTGCGTACCCTCCTTGATCAATGGTACACGCATAAAACCGTCGACGCCTTCCACGACCGTGGGCAGGAGATCGTTAATCGTTGTTGCATTGTGCAACTCGAGCCTGTGAAACCGTTCCATGGAAACTTTCCAGGGCTCACCAATAAAATTTTCACCCACGCGGAAGTTGACGACTGACGTATCGCCGGGAGCGACGACGAATTTTGCCGGCTGCATCCAGAACTCATGCGACATCAGCATGAGCCCAACGGCAACGGCACCGACGTACAAACCGATTCTCCGTACAGAAATCATTTGGAATGCATAAGTTCCTCGATCTCCTCTGCCTCTACCGGTATGTTCTTCATCAAGTCGAGGACACTATTCTTTCTTATCACGACATTGTTTTCAATCCTGACCCCTATCCCTTCTTCGCGGATATAAATTCCCGGCTCTACAGTCCACACTTGTCCTTCCTGCATCTTGTGATACATGCTGCCCACATCGTGAACATCAAGGCCCAGCTGGTGACCCGTCCCGTGCATAAAATATTTCATAAAGAGAGGCTTGTCCTTATCCTGGTTTTTCAAGTCTTTCCGGTCGATCAACTTAAGGCCGATGAGCTCGCTTTCCACGAGCTTCTGCACCTCCCGATGGTACTCGTAGTACAACACGCCCGGGCGTAACATCTTCATCGCTTCGCGTTTCACCCGCAGTACCGCATTGTAAACATCCTTCTGCCGTTTCGTGAAGCGTCCATTCACGGGTATAGTACGAGTCAGGTCGGCGTTATAATTGGCATATTCGGCACCTACGTCCAGCAACAACACGTCGCCATCGCGGCAAACCTTGTCATTGTCGATATAATGCAGTACGCACGAATTTGCACCGGACGCAATGATAGGTTCGTATGCAAATCCCCTGGACCCGTTTCGAATAAATTCATGCGCGTACTCCGCTTCAATCTCATATTCGCGGACACCGGGCTTTACAAACTTCAATATACGCCTGAATCCCTTTTCCGTAATGTCACAAGCCCGCTGCATTAACGCGATCTCGTCTTTTGATTTCACCGTTCGAAGGCGGTGCA
Source organism: uncultured Roseivirgaceae bacterium (assembly GCA_964537375.1). Lineage (GTDB taxonomy): Bacteria > Bacteroidota > Bacteroidia > Cytophagales > Cyclobacteriaceae > Chryseosolibacter. The sequence continues at coordinate 408 of CAZIAG010000164.1, read as the reverse complement.
TGATGGGTGCGAGTCGTTCATACTTGTGCAGCGGAAACTTCTCCTTGCACCAGCTTATAAAACGACGGTCGCGTGAATTGATAACCACGTCGGCACGATAATGATCGTTGGTGTTCAGATATACGTTTTCAACATCTCCCATCACCATCATCGTATTGAATATCCGGGAAAACTCGGACGTCCAGAGCACGGTCTCGATACCCGTCAGTTCGCGGGCTTCTTCTTTTGTGAGTTTTTTTCCTTCCCAGGTGGCGATCATTTCATTGGTCTCCCTGAGAAACAACACCTCCCGGTATCTCTTCTCCGGAAAATCAGGGCAGATCACCAGGATAGTCTCTTCCTGGTCGACGCCGGTCAGGTAAAAAAGGTCGCTATTCTGGCGAAACCGCATGGTGCCGTCAGCATTCT
>CAZIAG010000163.1:0-8241 GCA_964537375.1 uncultured Roseivirgaceae bacterium | reverse complement strand
GGAATGCGAGAATCAGCGCGAGTGTCTTGAAATGCTTCAGCTCATCCTCGATGGTGAAGCCACCCCTCAACAAAAAGAGAATTTTATGAATGAGCACCTGGAGCAGTGCATGCCCTGCTACCGGAACTACAACCTGGAACTCGCCATCCGCCAGCTGTTGAAGTCGAAATGCATGCAACACGCGCCAGAAGAATTGGTGGAATCTATCCGTCAAAAGGTCATTCAAAATCTCGCGCGGTAAAGGAATGCCGGGAAAAGCAATTATTTTTTCGGCCCCTTCCGGATCAGGAAAAACCACAATAGTTAAACACCTGCTCGCCAGCAATCCCGACCTGGGATTTTCGATTTCCGCTTCAACCCGCGACCGCCGGGGAAGGACGGAACAACACGGCCAGGACTACTACTTTCTCACACCGCTCGAATTCAAGCAGAAGATAGATAACAACGAATTTATCGAATGGGAAGAAGTGTATGAGGGCAATTTCTACGGTACATTGAAGTCGGAGATTGAACGCATTTGGAAAGAAGGGAGAAATGTGATCTTTGACGTCGACGTTAAGGGCGGCCTGAACCTCAAACGGTACTTCGGACCCAAAGCCCTTGCCGTTTTTGTAAAAGTGCCTTCGATGGACGTCCTCAAAGAACGACTCCTCGACCGCGGGACGGAATCTGAAGAAAGCCTGTCGCGCAGGTTGTTCAAGGCAAAGTTTGAAATGACATTCGAAGATAAATTCGACGTGGTACTGGTCAACGAGAATCTCGGGGAGTCGTTAAGGGAAGCGCAGCGACTATACGACGAGTTCAAGAAACAGTGAGTGTTACCTTTGCCGTAAGGAGGATTTATCGTGAAAATCGGTCTCTTTTTTGGCAGCTTTAATCCCATTCACACGGGTCATCTCATCATCGCTAACCAGATGGCGGAAAGCGCTGACCTGGACAAAGTGTGGTTTGTCGTTTCGCCGCAGAATCCTTTCAAATCCGGCAAGGGCTTATTACACGAATTCGACCGCTACGATATGGTCCGCGCCGCCATCTTTGACAACTACAAACTTGAGGTTTCTGATATCGAGTTTCATCTTCCAAAACCAAGCTACACGATTCACACACTGGTTCATCTCAGGGAACGCCATCCCGGCAAACATTTCAGCGTGATCATGGGCGAAGACAACCTGGAGAGTTTCACCAAATGGAAGAATCACGAGATCATACTTGAAGACTTTGGCTTGTATGTGTATCCACGTCCCAATGCCACGCCTTCCACACTAAAGGATCATCCCAACGTCTCGATGGTCGACGCACCTTTGCTGGATATTTCCGCCACGTTCATTCGCAATTGTATACGCGAGGGTAAGTCGGTCCGCTACCTGGTTCCCGACCCCGTGGAAGAAATGATACGGACCAAGGGGTTCTATCTGAAGTAGAGCGTTTTGCAGCTTAGCAGGTGTACGCAAAATGCACAAGAAGTTGATTTCCCTTTTTCCACCTGATCCACAACTGCCGGTCCATAGGAATACCTTCGCAGTCTTCCCCCCCGAGTCTGATCCAGTCGCCTTTTACCTCCAGGATGCCGGTTGCAAGTCCGGGTACCTGCACCACCGCCCCGTCATCACTCGGTGCATCACGTAATGGTTTTAACTTTCGTCGAACGATACTGCAAATACACGGTGGAGCAGGTATTCTTCCCACGTCACAAATATTCCCGCATCAGACCGGGCGTAAAGTTCAACACCGGGCGAGTACTCAATAAGATAGTAGGTTGTATTATTAGCGACGGGTGGAGTCGACAGCGATGGCGTGCAGCAGTTCGAATTCAAGGAAGTTGACATAGATATCCCATTCTTTGGATGGAGGAGAAAAGGTCAGGGAATATTCGCCGCCGGCAACCGATACTTCCGGTCCAAACGCTTTATTCAGCAATGTTATCGGTGTCGAAGAAATCGGTCTGAAAATAAAAAGACCTATGCCATGGATTTCCTCAACTTCGCCCTCATGTGGAGCGTCTCCATCATACAGAATGTCGCCATGTCTCCAGCACGTAACCGTTTCGTCGGCACGCTCGTCAATGTAAACTATAAACTCGGCCGATTCATCCTCATTTCGAGCAAGGCGGTAGTAAGAGGTGTAACGTAGCCTTCCCGCCGCAAGGTCGTCGTAGACAGCGGTTTCCAGCATTCCGTCGTCAGTGAATGTCATAATCAACTCGTCTACGCCGTCGTGCCTGAGCCAATATCGCCCATCCTCATCTTTCCAGACACGAAACTGAAACCTCCCGTCAATGTCCACCCATCCTTCCGGATCGGATGCAAGAAAATCAAGCAACTCGCGGTCGTCATCGGTGAGTTCAGACCACGGCTCGACAGCAATCCCGGGCTCGGTTTCAAGTATTTCAGGCTCAATATCACTTTCGATGTCAGTTTCTTTAGCAGTTTCCGGTGCTTCCGCCAAGTCGTCCTTTGTTTGCTTGGCACCCCCACCGCAGGCAAAGGCAAATACAACAAATAGGAGATAGAGACGTTTCATCGGCTGGGGTGTTTCGTTTGAATCTTTCTTCGGCGCGGGCAACCATTGGCAAGGTCATTACGTCCTAATGTAAACCGCCTAATGTTTATGATGACTAATTATTCGGCTATTTTTCCCGCTGAGAACACAAACAAAACCGCGCGTCCATGACCTTCTCCGAAGGGCGATTCCTGTTGAAAACAGCACTACCGGCCATTCTGTTGCTTACGGTCACCATTTCCGCGGAAGCTCAACACCAAACGGGCGTTCGAGGCAGTATTCGGACCGTTGAAGGTGACGCTTTGGCCTTTGCATCGATTTATGTCCGGCAGACGCGCACGGGGACCACGGCAAATGAAGACGGTGACTATGAGATCGCCCTGCCGCCGGGCCGATATGAACTAGTGTTCCAACACCTCGGTCGGCGTACCGAAGTGCGTGTTGTGGAAGTCGCCGACACTTTGCTCACGCTCAACATCCAGCTTCAGGAACAGGAAATTACCCTTGAGACGATCACGATCGACGCAGGCGCGGAGGACCCGGCTTACACGATTATGCGAAAAGCAATCGCCAAGGCAGATTATCATCGTAATTCGCTTGACGGTTACACCGCCCGGGTTTACATCAAGGGGGCAGGAAAGTTGAAGGATTATCCCTGGCTCGCAAAGAAGCAGCTTGAAAAAGAGGGCGTGGAAAAGGGACGCGTCTATATCTCCGAGTCGGTTAGCGAAATCCGGTACACGCGTCCCGGAAAATTCGAAGAAAAAGTCATCTCGATTCGTAGTGATGGCAAGGACAACAACACATCGCCGAACGCCTACATATTCGGAAGTTTTTACGAACCCGAAGTCGCGGAAACCGTTTCGCCGCTATCCCCAAGGGCGTTTTCCTACTATCGATTCGAGTACCAGGGCACTTTCAAAGATCGCAACTACGACGTGAGCCGTATTAAGGTGATACCACGCTCACGCAGTGAAGAAGTGATCGACGGCGTGATCAACATTGTGGAAGATTCCTGGGCAATTCACAGCCTGGACATCCACACCGTCAAGCTCGGCATCGACATCTTCATGAAAGTGACCTTTGCCCCGATCGACGAGAAAGCGTGGTTGCCCGTGTCGCATTCATTCCGCGTCGACGGTAAGATCTTTGGTTTTGAATTCGAGTATAACTACCTCGCCAGCGTCAGCGATTATAAGGTCATCGTTAATCCTGAGCTCTATGTGGAAAAGATCGAAGTTATCGACGAGAAGGCTGACCGCGAAGCCGCCGCGAGGGCCAGGGAAAATCGCGCGGCAGTGCAAAACAGCGAGACAAAAAAACTTGCCGAACGTCTTGCCGAAGGCGAAGAGATCACCCGCAAGGAGCTGAAGAAAGTTATGAAGGAGTATGAGCGCGAAGAACGCAGAGTCTCGCGCGAGCCTGAAGTGATATCGGAGAGCGTCTTCAGCATCGACAGTACCGCGTACAAAAAGGATTCTGCATATTGGGTCAACATCCGTCCTATTCCGCTGACTCGGGAAGAAGAACGCGGCTATCAAAAAGTCGATAGCCTTGCCGCCATCGACGAAACCGACACATTGAAGGAATCGAAACATTCCGGCTTCCAACCGTGGGATATTCTCATTGGCGATCATTACCGAATCGGAAAGAACTCACACTTCAGGATATACACGCCATTTCCCAATTTCAACACCGTTGAAGGGTTGAATATTGATTACCGAATCGCCGTAGGTACAGTCGCACGCGATACAAACCGGACACGAATAAGCGTTTCGCCGATACTACGGTATGCATTTGCCCGAGAGCGTTTTGGTGGATTCGTAAGGTTTCAATTGCGCAACCGGAAAAACCGCCTGGAGATTGAAAGCGGTCGCTACCCCGAGCAGTACAACAGCGACGATCCGATTTTACCACCGATCAACACGCTCACCACCCTGCTCCTTGAACAAAACCTCATGAAACTATACGAGCGCGACTTCACCGAACTGCGCTACCGCAGAGTTATAGGCCCGTACATTACCGCGCAGACAACATGGTCATTTGCGCACCGCCGCGAACTCTTCAATAACAGCGGGTTCAAATTGATCGACCGGAAGGGAATTGAAGACTATACGCCAAACCGTCCCATCAACTCGGAATTGGACGAAACCGGGTTCCCGGAACATCAGGCCTTGGTGGGAATGGTTCGCGTTGATGCCCGGCCCTGGCTAAAATACCGGATGAGAAACGGTGTCAAGTACCCGATCCGTCATTCTTCGCCTACATTTACAGTTGCATACCGAAGGGGCTTTCGAAACGTACTGTCCAGCGATGTCGACTACGACCATATTGAAGGGGGAGTTCGCCATGTGATTGACGTTGGTGCGCGCGGCAGCTTCGACGTCGCATTCAATGGCGGAACCTTCCTCAGTCGCACACAGGTCCCCTTCATCGACTACAAGCACTTTCAGAGTAATCGAACACCTTTTACAACGACCGACCCGCTGGGCGGCTTCCGTTTTCTTGATTACTATCTCCTAAGCACAACGAATCCATACTTTTCAGCGCACGTTCAGTATCGTCTTCCAAAATTTTTGCTGACCACCATCCCCGAAGTGCGGCTTGCGGGAATACGGGAGAATTTTTTTGCGAGCTATCTCAATACATCAGGCGGCAATTATCTGGAAGTGGGCTATGCCATTGACGGGATTCTGCGGTTCTTCAGACTGGAAGGAGGCGTGTATTTCAGGAACGGTCAATATCAGGACCTCGGCTTTCGTATAGGGATCGCCAGTTCCTTGATACAGATCAACGATTGAGGCGCGACCGGATCAAGGCCGAAACCCGACGCCGTAGCGAAATAGCGTTGAGCAGACTATCTTGCACAGCCAATTCGTCACGATATGATCGTCAGTATTGAGGATTTCCTTGAGTTACGCGCCAGGCTTCCAATAGCGGATGTTCGCTCGGAAGGCGAATTCCAGCAGGGACATATTCCTGGTGCGGTGAACATTCCGATCCTCAACAACGAGGAACGAAAAGCGGTTGGCACAGACTATAAACTAAAGGGCCAACGAGAAGCGATCAAGACGGGATTTAGGCTCGTGGGTCCACGCATAATTGAGCTTGTTGAAGAAGGTGAGCGAATTGCCCGCGAGGGCGAGTTGCTCGTCCATTGCTGGCGTGGCGGAATGCGTTCGGAAAACTTCTGCCACTTCATGGGGATGGCGCGCATCAAGACACACCAGTTGAAAGGAGGATACAAGGCATACCGACAGATGGCATTGGAGTCGTTTAAACTTCCTTTCAATTTCATAATCATTGGCGGAAGTACGGGCAGCGGCAAAAGTGAAATCCTGCGGGCCCTGGAACGACGAGGGGAGCAAATAATCGACCTCGAAAAACTTGCCAGCCACAAGGGGTCTGTTTTCGGTGGATTGTTGTTGCCGCCACAACCGACAACAGAACAATTTCAAAACGACCTCTTCGAAACGATACTTAAACTGGATCCAACGCGAACGATATGGATTGAAGACGAGTCTATATTAGTGGGTAAGGTCGTGTTACCCGAGGATTTCTGGCGGACAATGAGCAGCAGCCCGGTTGTAGAAATGGTTGTAGAAAAGAACGTAAGGGTTCATCGCCTTACCGCCGAATATGGGAACGCCAACCGGGATGAGTTCCTGTCCGCGATGGGTAAGATCGTCAAGAAACTAGGCGGTCAGAACTTCAATGCCGCAAAAGAAAAACTTCTCGAGGGGGATATGCTTTCAACGATCGAAATTCTCCTCACGTACTACGACAAAGCGTATGCCACGGGGCTGTCAAAAAAGCAGCAGCGCATCAGGCTCCGGCTCAATTGGGACGGTAGAGATCCGGATGCCTTTGCCAGTTCGCTGATTGCCGAAGTTGACGCCAAGCAAAGCGTTTAACGTTGGTCAGGTCACAGAATCAAATGCGAGCTTATTCCGCCAATTCCTTCTATCTGTGAAGACAAAGGGTTGGAAAGGGTGCATCCTAACAACGCTGGTCTTGAATGATTCTTGGTGCAAATCATTAAGTTGATAAATTTGCCGCGATGGAACAAGTAAAGCTTACGCAATATAGCCACGGCGCCGGGTGCGGTTGCAAGATCTCGCCGGCGGTACTGGATCGAATACTTCACACCGACACACCGAGGGGCATCTTCCCGTCTTTGCTGGTGGGAAACGAATCCCGCGATGACGCTGCGGTTTATGACCTTGGCGATGGAACGTGTATTGTCAGCACGACTGACTTCTTTATGCCTATTGTGGACGACCCGTTCACTTTCGGAGCCATTGCATCAGTAAATGCCATCAGCGACATCTACGCGATGGGCGGCGAGCCATTGATGGCCATTGCGATTCTTGGGTGGCCGATAAACAAGATACCGGCCGAAGTGGCGTCCGGTGTTCTAAATGGGAGTCGAGACGTGTGCGCAAAGGCCCGAATCCCGCTCGCCGGCGGCCACAGCATCGATTGTCCAGAGCCGGTGTTTGGCCTGGCAGTAACGGGCAAAGTCAACAGGGAAAACCTGAAACGCAACGACACGGCCAGGGCTGACTCGTTGCTTTATCTCACAAAACCGTTGGGCATCGGCATCGTAACAACGGCACAAAAGAAGGGGATCGTCAAAGATGATCATCTCGATACGGCGATCGCCACTATGCTCGTGCTTAATCGTGTAGGTAATGAAATTGGAAAACTTGATTTCGTCACCGCAATGACTGATGTGACCGGATTTGGCCTGTTGGGTCACTTGGTTGAGATGTGCGAAGGAAGCGGACTTCGGGCGGAGATTGAGTTCAGCAAAGTACCTCGTTTTCCTTTCCTTGATGAGTATATTGCAAAGAGGAGCATGCCCGGCGGCACAACCCGAAACCTCGACAGCTATGGCCAAAAGGTGAACACCTTGACCGATGAACAAAAAGCGATCCTAGCCGATCCTCAAACAAGCGGTGGACTGCTGGTCGCCGTGGATGCATCGCGATCGGATGAATTCGAGCAAAAGATGGGCGAAAACAATATCCACCTCAAGCCATTTGGAAAACTTCTTAAAGGCGAAGGGAGCGGGAGCGTGATCGACGTGCGATAGCGAAATCCGGGTTCGTGGGCCACCAAAAATAAAAGCAGAGACCTCACTTTGATCTCTGCCCTTAAATGATCTTCAACAAACGGCGAATCAATTCGTCCGTCGAGTGAGCACCGTGTATCCCATCAACTTCCCATTCTTATTGTAGGATTCGCTGCGTACTACACCGGCAGCTTCAGTAATCCATTCTGTCGTTGTCATCTCCGTGTTGATCGAGATGCCCATTTGATTTTGCATTGACGTCTTGCTTGTAATCTTATAGCAATCAAACGTGCCGGCCGGCGTTGTTATCGATTCCTTACCAACGACTTTTCGGTCAGTAATGGAGATCGTCATCTTCATGGGCACCGCCGTACCGGAGGTAGAAAGGACCAGTTTACCATCCTTCAGGGATTGTCCGGCAGTAAGTTGTGAAGGAATTTCCAAGTCTTCCGATTCAATTTTCATCTCCTGGCCGCTGAATGCCTTCATTTGATCAGCATTAATAAAGTTCCGCATATCGATGACCATCGTACCTCCCACACATTTCAACTGAAGATCACCTTGCATAACTTCCTTCTCATTTTGGTCGTACATTACGGAGTTTACTACGGCCGTGTACCCATCACCCTCAGGGGAGAATGATGTCACCTTTTGTCGGTTGCTTC
>CAZIAG010000162.1:0-8245 GCA_964537375.1 uncultured Roseivirgaceae bacterium | reverse complement strand
GGACGTCGCGAATCACATCATCAAATGGTCATCCACCGACAACTATAAACAGAGTCGTTCGTTTCCGAAGTACACGATCCTTGACGATCCGGGTACCTGGCGACCTACACCTCCCGCCTACATGGAAGCCGTTGAGCCGCACTGGAACAAGATACGAACCTTTGCGATTGATTCCGCAGCCCAATTTAAGTCTGCACCACCTACGCCTTTTTCAACAAACGCGCAAAGCCAGTTTTACAAAGAAGCGTATGAGGTATACGCGATCGGTAAGGGGCTGACTGAAGAACAACGGGAGATCGCTTCCTTCTGGGATTGTAATCCGTTCGTAATGAATGTCAAGGGGCACGTTATGTTCGCGACCAAGAAGATCTCGCCAGGTGGGCATTGGATGAATATCACCAGGGTTGCCTGCGAAAAAGAGAAAACAAGCGCCGTTCGGGCAGCCGAAGCCTACGCGATGGTGTCAATCGCGCTATTCGATGGGTTTGTAAGTTGTTGGGATGAAAAGTATCGCAGCAAATTGATCCGCCCGGAAACGTATATCAACCAATATATCGATGACGCCTGGACACCGCTTCTTCAGACACCTCCCTTTCCGGAATATTCGAGCGGGCACAGTGTCATTTCGTCCGCGGCAGCCGTAACGTTGACCGCGCTTTTCGGCGACAACTTCGCATTTGTGGACTCCACGGAGGTTGAGTTTGGTTTGCCGCCACGGAGTTTCACGTCTTTCCTGCAAGCATCGGAAGAAGCGGCCGTGAGCCGCATTTATGGCGGAATTCACTACCGGCCGGCTTGCGACCTGGGTGTAGTCCAGGGACGCGCATTGGGGCATTACGTGGTCGATAAGATCCAAACGCGCCGGATGGAGTTAGCGAACAAATAGAGATGCCGGCATGATCATTCGCTCCCGCATGCCGATGAAGAGTTCTGTGCTGACACGTGTATTGTCTGTGGCCTGGATGGTGGTGGCGTTTTCCTGCACTGCGCCTCCAACGGAAACACACTTCACGGACTTTTACAATTCTCCGCTGTTTCACGATGTGCAAATGGCATCCGTGTTCCCGGATTCCAAGACATTCGTGGATTGCGTCCCGAAGAGGGATATCAACACGATTATTGAAGACTACGAGCGCGCAAAAGATTCCCCCGACTTTGATTTGCACGAATTTGTCAGGCTGAATTTTGACTTGCCGGTGCGCCCGGAATCGGGTTTTGCGTCCGATACTTCCTTGGACATGAGGGAGCACGTAACACGACTTTGGCCGGTGTTGACGCGCAAAGCCGATCAGCAGGAACCACGTTCTTCATTGATACCGCTTCCTTACGACTACGTCGTACCCGGTGGGCGATTTTCAGAGATTTACTACTGGGATAGCTACTTCACCATTCTCGGGCTCCAGACGGAAAAGCGCTACGACCTTATTGCCAGTATGGTGAAGAACTTCTCGCACCTTATCGACCAGTATGGATTTATCCCAAACGGAAACAGAAACTATTATCTTACCAGGTCGCAGCCTCCATTTTTTTCATTGATCGTTCGGACCCTTGAAGATTACGATACCGCGGCGGCGTCAACGTACCTGGAGCCGATGGAAAAAGAATACCGCTTTTGGATGTCGGGCACGGATTCCCTTAATACTCCCGGCGATGCGATCAATCACGTGGTCATGATGGGTAACGGAAGTATTTTGAACCGTTATTACGATCGGGGTGACACGCCGCGGCCGGAGTCGTACCGGGAAGACTATACCCTGGCCCAAGAAACCCCCGGAGATGACCAGAAGCTCTATCGCAACATTAGAGCAGCCGCCGCGTCTGGGTGGGACTTTAGCAGTCGCTGGTTCGCAGACGGGCAGAGCCTCGCCACCATTCATACTACGGATATTATTCCGGTCGACCTTAATTGCCTATTGGCTCATCTTGAAGTGATGATCGCAAAAGGTTACGCTCAGCGGGGCGATGAGGCCACGAGCCAGATGTATCGTCAACGGGCAGACCAGCGCCGGAGGGCCATCATGACCTATTGTTGGGATGCAAAGGAGAGATTCTTCTTCGATTATGATTTTGTTAAGGAAGAACGTTGCACAGTGAAATCACTGGCCGGTGTGTTTCCGCTTTTCTTTGAGATGGTCCCAGACGACGTGGCGCAGGACGTGGCGAGTGTGATCCGGAAAGAGTTTCTCAAGCCGGGAGGGGTTGTGACAACCCTTAATCAAACGGGTCAGCAATGGGATGCGCCGAATGGATGGGCGCCGCTCCAGTGGATAACCTATAGGGGATTGAAGAATTACGACGCCAAGGACCTGGCTGAAGAAGTTCGCCTGCGATGGCTGCGTCAGACAAAACGAGTATATGAGTCGACCGGCAAGATGATGGAAAAATACAACGTGATGGATACTACGCTGCTTGCCGGTGGAGGTGAATACCCAAACCAGGATGGTTTTGGCTGGACCAATGGCGTGTCGCTCAGGCTGTTGTCGGAGGGGATTTACGAGCTGGAGAAAAAGTGATCGGCTGTTTGATAGTACTCCCGGTTCGCAATCAACATGAACGTTTGAAACAAGACGTCAGTCAGGTCCTGCTGTGAGCACTAACCCCTAACGATACTATGTCACCTTACGTTGCTGAATTTTTTGGTACCCTGCTACTGATCGTCCTCGGTGACGGTGTGGTGGCCAATGTACTGCTAAAGGGTACGAAAGGAGAAAATGCCGGATACATGACCATAGTCATTGGATGGGGCCTGGCAGTGGCTCTAGCCGTTTATGCAATCCACTCAATCAGTGGTGCGCATATCAATCCCGCCGTTACGCTCGCTTTGTTTGCCAGGGGTGATCTGGAAGGTATCATGGTTGCAGGTTATATAGCGGCACAAGTGGCGGGTGCATTTGCAGGTGCCGTGCTGGTTTGGTTGTTCTATTTTTCGCATTGGGAGCGCACTGAAAATGCGGCCCTCAAACTCGCTGTGTTCTGCACCGCGCCCGCGGTTCGCAATCCCCTTGTGAACCTTTTTTGTGAACTGTTTGCGACGGCTATACTCGTACTGGGTGTCTTGTTTATCGTACAGAACCCACTCGCGGATGGATTCTTCCCTTTGTTGGTAGGAGCATTGGTTGCGTCCATTGGTTTTAGCCTTGGCGGAACGACGGGGTTCGCGATCAATCCTGCACGGGATCTGGGCCCCCGCATTGCGCACTTTTTACTGCCTGTTCCGGGAAAGGGCCATTCGGATTGGTCGTATGCGTGGATACCGGTGGTCGGACCCCTGCTCGGGGGATTGTTGGGTGCATGGGTGTTCGAAACGCTTTTTTAAGATATGGCAAAGAAGTTTATTCTTGCCCTCGACCAGGGCACAACCAGTTCACGCGCAGTACTTTTCAACGAGGGCAGTGAAATTACGGCGATAAGCCAGCAGGAGTTTCGACAAATATTTCCGAAACCCGGTTGGGTAGAACACGATCCGCGCGAGATATGGTCATCACAGCTTGCCACGATCACCAGCGTCCTCAAAGACAATAACGTCAGTCCTGAATCCATTGCCGCGATAGGCATCACCAATCAACGCGAGACGACGATCGTCTGGGATCGCAAGACAGGACAGCCAATCTACAACGCTATCGTCTGGCAAGATAAGCGCACCGCCCCGCTATGCGAGGAACTAAAGGAGCGGGGCCTCGAACGATACGTCAGGGAAAACACGGGACTCGTTATCGACTCCTACTTTTCAGCAACAAAGATCAAATGGATTCTTGATGAGGTACCCGGTGCCCGCGAGAGCGCCAACAGGGGAGAACTGGCATTCGGCACGGTCGATACGTGGCTCATCTGGAACCTGAGCGGAGGGAAACGACACGTTACGGATGTAACCAACGCGTCGCGCACCATGCTCTTCAATATCAGAAGACGGGATTGGGACAAGCACTTGCTTGCGGAATTGGGAATTCCCGAGTCGTTGTTACCGGAAGTGCTTCCCTGTACAGCCGACTTTTGCGTTGCGAACGTCGACGGTGCTTCCATTCCGGTAACAGGGGTTGCCGGAGATCAGCACGCAGCCTTGTTTGGTCAGGCATGCTTCGAACCCGGCATGGCGAAGAACACCTACGGCACAGGTTGTTTTATGCTGATGAATACTGGCAGCGAGATCCGACTTTCGAAAAACGGTCTCGTAACGACTGTGGCATGGGCGCTCGGCGATCGCATCGAATACGCCCTCGAGGGAAGCGTGTTTATCGCCGGCGCAGCGGTACAATGGCTCCGCGATGGTCTGCACCTGATCGACCATTCGAGAGACTCGGAATATTTCGCGACGAAGGCACTCGGCTCGAACGATGTCTACGTCGTGCCGGCGTTTGCGGGGCTCGGTGCACCTTACTGGGACATGTATGCCCGGGGCGCCATCTTTGGGCTGACGCGAGACACTGGCAAAGATCACATCATCAAGGCAACACTCGAATCCATTGCTTACCAGACCCGCGATGTCCTTGAAGCGATGCACGACGATTCAGGGATTCACCTCGCAACGTTGAAAGTGGACGGCGGTGCCTGCGCCAACAATATCCTGATGCAGTTTCAGGCAGATATCCTGGGAGCCAATGTTGAACGGCCTGAAGTTATCGAATCCACGGCGATGGGGGCCGCCTACTTTGCGGCGATCCAGATTGGTTTATGGGAGCAGCGCGACATAACACAAAAAAGAAAGATCAACCACTGTTTCGTGCCAGGTATGTCGCCTGCCGACCGGGAACGCCTTTACGCTGGATGGAAAAAGGCTGTAAAGAGAGCCATGGGCTGGGCGTCGGAGTAGCCGCCATCAGGTATTTGCAGTTATATAAACTGTATCGTTTCTGACTTCTTTGGTGTATCGACTCCGATACAATATATTGGTGGATATTGTGCATAATGTATTGTAACACAGTAGGTTATGGCAATGGCATTGTCTTCGCAATGACTTATGGCTGAAACGCAGATTGTATATGATAAGAAACCATCTCCTGGTGGCGTCGAGGCTGTTGAAAAGACAGTTTCTCTATTCGTTCATCAACATAATTGGTCTTGCGGTAGGCATGGCGGCTACGTTGGTCATTTTCCTTTATGTGTATGGCGAGTGGAGTTATGACCGACATTTCAGACACGCCGACCGAATCTATCGGATAAGCTTTTCTTTCTTCAACATCGGCCAGTTTGCGAACGGCCCATATCTGCTGGGTGAATACCTGCCTGAGTACGACGTCGTAGAGCGCTTCACGCGCTTTAAGAAGGACGGTCAGGCTCTGCTTTTTATCGGCGATCGGGCGTTCACGGAACTCGTGTATTATGCGGATTCATCGTTCTTTCGGGTGTTCGACTACGAGTTCCTGCAGGGTGACCCCCAGGCCGCGCTGGATGAACCCGGCAGTATGGTGATGACCGACCGCGCTGCGGAAAAGATCTTCGGAACGGCAGATGCGATTGGCAGGATTGTCGAGGTGGGAGAAGAGCGCAGACCGTACCAGGTAACCGCCATTGTCTCCCACAGTAACCGGCTTTCCCATTTGAAGGCGTCGGTTTGGATCGCCTTGGATGCGGGTGACGCGAACAGGGAAGTCTGGACTTCAGCGGCGTTTTACAACTATGTGTTGTTGCGCGAAGAATCTTCACCCGAGGACCTTGAGACAGCGCTTGACGGTATTGTTGCCAACCATGTATTTCCCACTTCTGGAAAGCAGATGGGGAAGGAGACCCTGGACGAGTACCTGGCCGATCCGAATGCTGTACAATTTTACGTGCAACCCTTGCGAGATATTTACCTGCAATCAAAACTCAACCTTGAGCTTTCTCCAGGAGGAAATGCGAACAATGTAATTGTCTTCGGGATCATCGGCATTTTTATTCTCACACTCGCTGAAGTGGATTTTATTAACCTTTCAACGGCGCGCTCTGCCCGGCGGGCGCGTGAGGTTGGGGTGAGAAAATCCTGCTCGAATCAATCATGGTAAGTACCATGGCAGTGGTTGTCGCGCTCGGGATTGCGGAATTGTTCACCCTCGTTTTTCATTGGATCACAGGCCAACACATGGCGGTCAATTTATGGGCGGGCATTACCGCGCCCGGTCTCGTCCTTGCCTTCGCCGTACTGGTGGGACTTATCGCCGGAATATACCCGGCGCTGTATTTGACGTCATTCAAACCGGTGTCGGTCCTGAAAGGTAATCTTCAGCCCACCAACACGAGCACGTTTAGAAATGTCCTGGTGGTTTTTCAGTTTTCGATATCCATTGCCCTGATCATTGCCACTTTGGTGGTGAGGAGTCAGCTAAACTTCATGTCGAACCGAGACCTTGGATTTTCGCAGGAGAACGTGCTCGTCATCGAGGACGTCGGCGAACTCGGACAACGAGCAGAGGACTGGAAGTCGGAACTTGAAAAAGATCCTTCAGTGGTTGCGGCCAGCTTATGCGTGGGTGAGCCCGGCAGCAAGGCGACCATCACCATGAATACCTTCCGCACGAAGGAGATGACGAATGCCCTTACGATAAATGCCTATTACGGTGACGAAGACTACCTCAAGGTCATGGGCATTTCGTTGATCAAAGGCCGGGGCTTCCAGGATGATCTCGCGTCTGACTCGGCGGCAGTGATCTTCAATGAAGCTGCAGTTGCCGCGCTCGGACTTCACGATAATGCGATCGACGCCGTCGTCAACGACATGCAGATTGTTACGGGGATTGTCCGCGATTTTCATTGGGAGTCTCTTCGAAATACCATTGCTCCCGTCGCGATCTTGCCGTTTGGGTCAATCGGTGGTGGACCTCGATACGCTAAGCTTGCTTTGAAGATTCGTCCGGGTGATGAGCAGGAAGTGTTGAAGCGCGTCCAGGCTGGGTGGGAGAAGAGGCTGGCTGGAAAGGAGATGGGCTATCATTTCCTCGACGAGAACTTCGAGGCGCTGCTGCGCAAGGAAGCCGTTATGGGTAAGGCGATTGGATTCTTTACGATCCTAGCCGTTGTGATTTCATGCCTAGGTCTCTTCGGTCTGGCGGCATACACGACCGAACAGCGCATGCGTGAGATTGGCATTCGGAAGGTTATGGGGGCCAGCGGTGCGGATATCGTCCTGATGCTGAATCGTAAGTTCGCAGGACTCGTGGCGATAGCGGCCTGCCTGGCAATTCCGCTTACTTACCTCGCTGCGGCCGAGTGGTTGGCCGGGTTTGCCTATCGAATTGACATCAGCGCGGTGACATTTGCTTCGGGAGCGTTGCTCGGTTTGGCCGTATGCCTCCTGACCGTAGCTTATCACTCGTTTCGTGCTACCACCGTGAATCCTTCGGAAACGCTCAGGTCTGAATAAAAGCGGCAAAAAAAAGCGGAGTCCTCGGTCCAAGAGACTCCGCTGATCAATTAAGCCACTTTTTACCTATAGACCGATTGAAGTATTTTCGAGGCCGAACGACTGAGTTCGGCGGGTAATCACAAAATTGCGATCACCCGCGAAAACTCAGCGAGACGGGAATTGAATTCTTTGGCAATTCAGTACGAGATTGAGCCCAACCAGACCAGGTCAGCATTAACAGGCTGAATACGACAAAAAGGATGATACCAATCCTTCTCATGGTCAGTGGGGTTCAAAAGTCTCCGAAAGCTAGATTGTCCACCTGTAATCCACTATACCTACATTATGGTATTCCGTATCCGTGCTGGTACGGATTTTTGCCGAAAAGCATCAAAAAAGCCAGCCCAAAGGGGCTGGCTTCGAATAAGACCAAATTTAACGCTCAAGAAGCCGCGGTTTAGAACGTCTTTCCGCCGTTCGCAAGCTCGATCATGGCAACCATTTCGTTCATTAACTGATCGTTGTTGCCACCAAAGCCAACGGACTTAAACCTGATATTTCCCTCCTTATCCAGGACGAATTTCGTAGGGATACCATCAACCTTGAATTGCGATACAACCTCGTTGTCATTATCCATCAGCACATGAAAGGTATAGTTATTCGACGCGATGAATTCCGCGGCCTTCTTTTCCTTTTCATCCCCTTGTTCCCAGGTATCGATGAACAGGAACTCGACGTTGGGGTTATTCTTGTACTTGTCGACAACTTTCTGCATGCCGGGGAATGAGGCTCTGCACGGGCCGCACCAGGTTGCCCAGAAGTCGATCACGACAACCTTTCCCTTCAGATCGGCCAGACTTACTTCCTTGCCGTCAAGGTCCTTCAGTTTGAAAGAGGGCGCTGCATCGCTCAGCATCGACTTGCGCATCT
>CAZIAG010000161.1:0-8263 GCA_964537375.1 uncultured Roseivirgaceae bacterium | reverse complement strand
ATAATGCCCTCTGATACCTGCCATACTAAACATAACTACATTGATAGCACAGGTTATCAACCTGGCCGTTCAAAAAAACTATTCCAGAGAAGGCTCCGATTGATATCGAACATCTCAGTGTCGTTCATCACGATCAGAATACCGACACATTGTGGGTTAGATCGTTTATATTTAGCGTCAAAATAAACACCACGCAACGTGATCACTTATATTATCATGGCTATTTCAATTGGCGTAAGTTTCTATGCCTGGAAGAATCCTGCGGTGCTGGCTGGCTTTATGATGAATCCATACCGGATCCGGCATGACAAGCAATACTACCGGTTTATCACATCGGGTTTTATCCATAATGATCACGTTCACCTTCTTTTTAACATGATCTCGCTCTATTTCTTTGGGCGGGCAACGGAACAAATTTTTGCGGGCGCATTTGGGGCTCAGTCTGATCTTTACTTTATAGGGCTCTACTTGATCGCCCTGGTCGTGTCGGACCTTCCCACTTACTTCAAGCACTGGAACAACGTGTATTACAACTCCCTGGGCGCCTCAGGTGCCGTATCTGCCGTAATCTTCGCTTTTATTCTCTTTGAGCCCCTTGAAACGATCCATATCTATTTCATACCTATCAAAGGATTCATCCTGGGAATATTATTCGTCATCTTCTCGTACTACCAGGGAAAGAGGTCATCAGACAATATCAACCACGACGCTCACTTGTACGGTGGACTCTTTGGCCTGCTCTTCTGCATCGTCCTCTATCCCGAATCCGTCCCTTCATTCTTTGAGAAAATTTCCGCTTGGCGAATGTTCGATTAAAAAAAAAATCAAAGGCTACGATTTTTTTTAGTCAATAACGCAAAGTCGTCATTGCGCAAAAGTTTAGAGCAGACGGCAAGTTTTTGTCAGTACAAGATTTCGGTATAGGGTGTCGTCGCGCTCTTCTTTGTAACCGAATACACAGGCAAGCTTCGAACTTCACTACTATATTTCGGAAAAATTGAAACTTTCCCATAGCGGTTTCGTTGTAGTAGTAGCGAGCGACTTTTTTAAACCGCGGAGTAATAGCACCAGCGTAGACCTTTTTAGAATGGAATTTGGCGGTTGAGCCGAAAGGCAAAACAAAATGATTCGCGCGCACGTCACTACAGGAGAGTATAGATAGTATGGGTTGGATAACAATATATATCACGGGAAAAACTGATTTCAGGGAGGTCGTAAGAGAGAAACTGGAGAACTCTCCGCTTGCCATTATGCCAGGTAACATCGGCGGTACGGGCGGCGACGGTCCGTTTGCAGACATGTATTGGGTCGACGAATCGGTCCATCTGAGAACGATCAAGGAGGCCATCGGGAGCAAGCTGGTATGGCGTTATCGTTTGCGCTTCTACGGCAGCCTGGAATCGTTCATTGAATCGCAAAACCCAACCAGCAAAACCTCGGACTTTACGGACGAGGAGAAAGCGTTGATCAGGGAAATGCAAGCCAGTGCATGAGCCAACAACACAAAATGAAGCTTTAGGTTTAGGTTAGGTTTAGGTTTAGTAGCTTCGTTTGGCAATCCTTTGCCTTGAATGGCAAAGGATTTTTCTTTTTTGCAAGTTTCGGCAGGATATGCGTCGGGCTCCGACACATGGAAGCAGACACGGCCCGGAAGCTGGGGCGTCGTTTATGTGAGCCCATTCGGCTCGCCTTTTCAACAAAAAAGCCCACCAAAAGGCGGGCTTGTTTGATTTGAATGAAGTGATGATTTATGAATTCGCTAACCTAACGTTAACGGCATTTAATCCTTTCCTTCCTTCTTTCAGTTCGAAAGTGACTTCATCCTTTTCACGGATGGTGTCCACCAACAAGCCTGAGACATGGACAAAGTACTCTTGCCCGGTTGCCGTTTCCTTAACAAAGCCGAAACCTTTGGCTTCGTTAAAGAATTTTACTGTTCCTGATTTCATTTGATGTTATTAATGTAAACCATAAAGGTAAGCCAATCATATCGGTAAACCGCACGTTTCCGTAAAAGATTTTCCCGGCAGGGGGTGAAGCGGCTGTTGGCGCACACGCTCTGTTCTGACGGTGGCCATCGGCCGATTGCATTCCGCCCCAAGCTGTGTTATATTCGGCCACAGTCAAAACAAAACATAACCATGAAACGTAAAGCCACCGCAGTTTGGAAAGGATCCGGAAAAGAAGGTACCGGAACCCTGACAACCCAAAGTCCAGTTCTCAACAAAGTGCAATACTCCTATAATTCGAGGTTTGCCGAAGGATCGGGCACAAATCCAGAAGAACTGGTCGCCGCAGCGCATGCCGGGTGCTTTGCCATGAAGCTTAGCTTTATCCTTGGGGAAGCCGGCTTTACACCCGAGGAATTGACAGTCGAATGCACCGTCACCCTCGGAAACGGCAAGATCAGCGAATCACACCTGATATTGAAAGCAAACGTTCCAGGTATCGACAACGCCAAACTGCGGTCATGCGCCGAGGAAGCGAAAAAAGATTGCCCCATTTCCAAATCGCTCAATACCAACATTACCCTCGAGGCGAACCTGGTCTAGGTGAACCTGGAATTAGTAAACAAGCAATCCATCCGTGTGACGCGCGATTCACGATCAACGTAAGAAGGCCGCCGCTGTAGATGGCTTTCCACATTTACCCTCCACCACCAAGCGAAGATATGCGGGTTTGTGGACCTCCGCCTAAACTTTAGGTCCT
The DNA here is from genome assembly GCA_964537375.1 of uncultured Roseivirgaceae bacterium. Lineage (GTDB taxonomy): Bacteria > Bacteroidota > Bacteroidia > Cytophagales > Cyclobacteriaceae > Chryseosolibacter. Next base: position 5,554 of record CAZIAG010000161.1, on the reverse strand, counting down.
ACCCAACTAACCCGAGTAAAAGTTTCGGTTCGGTGAAAATGCAATGGGCTCATCTTCAGGTTTTTCCTCCGCCGACTGAAACGGCCCTTGTAAACAGACGCTTCCGGCATACCTTTTTTATCGCAGCATTGCTCTGTCGCTTGAAGCGGCGGTATTTATCAAACCCCGCTGGTGCCACGTTCACTGCAAATCTTTAATCGCAAAAAAATTGAAACTGAACCCAAAACCCGATTCTAACCTGTTCGTTGCATGAAAGTATTGATGTTTGGGTGGGAGTTCCCACCTCACATATCCGGTGGTCTGGGAACCGCTTGCTACGGACTGACCAAATCCCTTGGCAAGGAAAACATCGATATCCTGTTTGTCGTACCCAAGCTTCATGGCGGTGAGTCCTCAGAACGGATTACCTTCATCAGCGCAGCTAAAATTTCCCTTTCTGCAGGACAACAATCACAACCTCCGGTTACTGCAAATTCCATTGCACCGGTTACCAGAAACGAATTGGAAAACTTCTTCAAATCTCAAGGGAAGTTCCAGACCATTGGCGTTGAGTCAACCCTCTCACCATATAATTTGAATGTTCATGCACCGCCCGACCAATATGGGCTTCAGGACTGGAACTACATGCTTCGAGTCAGGGAGCCAGACCCCGACCGGTCTAGACTGACATCTATTGAAAAGGCACCCGGACGCGAGGTCACGAAAGGAACCTTCGCGTTCACGGGTACATACGGCTCCAACCTGATGGAGGAAGTACACCGCTATGCCCAGGTCGCCAGCGCGATAGCGGCCGAAGCAGATTTCGACGTCATTCATGCACACGACTGGATGACCTTCTTTGCCGGCCTTGCGGCAAAGAGGGTTTCCGGCAAGCCGTTGGTTGTTCACGTCCATGCCACCGAATATGATCGATCGGGGAAGAACGTCAATCCCCAAATCTTTGCTATAGAAAAGCAAGGGATGATCGGAGCCGACTGTGTCGTTACAGTCAGTGAATGGACGCGTGGAATCGCCATTTCCCGATACGGCATCGACGCGGACAAGGTACGCGTGGTCCATAATGGAATTTTTCGGAAGAAGCCGAAGCCGTTTTCGTCCAACCGCCCACCGGTCGGGTCACGCATCGTCACTTTCCTTGGCCGGGTAACTCATCAGAAGGGTCCCCTTTACTTTGTTGAAGCGGCGAGATTGGTGAAGCGGGCCATGCCCGATGTCCACTTCGTCGTAGCGGGAGCGGGTGATATGCTTCCTCTGATGATCGAACGCATCGCCCAGCTGCGACTGTCGAACTGCTTCCACTTTACTGGTTTCCTGAAGGGAGAGGATGTAGACCGGATTTGGTCAATGTCGAGTGCATATGTCATGCCATCCGTATCCGAACCATTTGGTATCGCACCACTGGAGGCGATACAAGCGGGAGTGCCGGTCATCATTTCGCGGCAGTCTGGTGTTGCTGAGGTGATGCCTCATGTCATCAAAGTAGACTTCTGGAATGTCGCTCAACTCTCTGACTCAATATGCGCAGTCTTGAAATACAGGAGCCTATCTACAACCTTGGCTCAGAACAGTACCAGGGAATTAAATAACATCACCTGGAAGAAGGCGGCTAAAAAACTGACCAAGCTTTATTATGGACTCGTTACTCAACAACACATCGCCTGAAAAAGTCGTGGTGCTTTACTTTCAGGTTCATCAACCGCGACGGTTGAGCGGCTTCCGCTTTTTTGACATCGGAACCGGCAACAACTGTTTTGACGACGAGCTCGACCGGGAAGTCATCACCCGAGTTGCGACTGAATGCTACCTGCCCGCGAACACATTGTTAATGCATCTTATTCGCAGGTATCCCAACATCAGGATCACTTTCTCATTGTCCGGGGTATTAATCGAACAACTGGAGGCTTTTGCTCCGGCAGCATTGCAAAGCTTTCGCGATCTGGCTTCCACCGGGGCCGTGGAATTTCTTTCGGAAACCTATTATCACTCCCTCGCCTGCATGTTGCCGGGAAAGGAATTCGAAGAGCAAGTCCTGAAGCACACTGAAACGCTTTATTCATATTTTGGCGTGCGAGCCAGTGCTTTTAGGAACACTGAGCTTATCTACAATGATGACCTTGGACACAGGGTAAGCAAGTTGGGATTTGCGGGTTGCCTTATCGACGGCATCGAGCAAATACCCGAAATGAACAACCCAAATCATGTCTATGAACATCCCGACGACGGCCTTTTCCGGCTCCTACCACGGAATTACCGACTTAGCGACGACATCGGATTCAGGTTCATCGATCAAGGCAGGACACTAACCGTGGAAAAATATCTGAATCGCATTGACCGAGCATGCGCACCGGGCGACGTAGTCACGATCGGATTGGACTACGAAACTTTCGGTGAACACCGCAAGCGAAACACCGGGATTATTGAGTTTTTCGAGGAGCTACTAACACGTATCGCCACTTCACCCACCCTTACGATGGCAACCGCCTCCGTAGCCATGGTGCAACAACCGTCAAGTGGCCCAGTGAGCATTCCGCATTACATCTCCTGGGCAGACAACGAGCGTGATCTCTCGGCGTGGCTTGGCAACGAGATGCAACGCGATGCATTTGATTCCTTGAGGGCGCTCGAATACGAGGTGAAAAACCTGGGAGACAACCGCTTGCTATCCGAATGGCGAAACCTCCAGATTAGCGATCATCTTTACTATATGTCGACGAAAAAAGGAAGCGATGGAACGGTCCACTCATATTTCAGTCCCTATAGTTCACCCTATGAAGCATTCATCAACTACATGAATGTAATGACCGACTTCTCATCACGTGTAAGAATGGCGGCTGCCGGAAACGCCGCGGTGGCAGATGTGTTGGAAAGTCGCACAAATATAGACCATGTCCCGCGAATGACAATGTTGGCCGAGAGAATGTAGACCAAGCCGTTTCACCAAGCCAACCTCAAACCAGGGGGCAGCATGAGATCTGCCCCCTTATTCTTCACCGAAAATTTTGGCGGCGGAGGCCCTAACTTTAGGTGGTGCTTGACCAGGTCACCGTTTTTGGTCGGACGTGCCCGTAATCCTCCGTATGGTCTCTAACAACTCCCTCAAGGCGGGGTGAGGATTATCGTCGTCAAAGCCGTGCGAATATGAGTTGCCGGATGCAGTCGTGATCGTAATGGATGAATGCATGGCTGCATCCGCCGCGCGATCCATTGACGGTGACGGCAGATTCGGAATCTCTTCCAAAGGAACGTTGCCAATGGCATCTACCAACGTTTCCCAGTCCCGGTCGGAAACAGCAAGCGTACGATGCTCGGAAGCATCCGGTTCCAGTCGATTCTCCGTCGAAAAGTGCGCGCTATCGGGAGTAATGCGAATGGCTTCCTGATACCCGCGTGATGACTTGGTCAGTTCTATCGTCGTCACCGGCTCGCCCGGCTGGCATTGGCTGGCGACCGGAATAATCCAAAGCCAGAATCCATACCTAATAATTTTGCTCATGGTTCTTAATCCTACAAATTGGGTACCACTGATTGCATTCATCCTACGTCCATTCTACGACAGTCTTGATGTCATCAACCGATCTCCGATCGATAGCATCCTCGAACGAGGAGTAATGGACCCGTGAAGTGATCAAACGGTCGATCAAAGCGCCCCACCTGTTCCTGGCTTCCATCAGGTCATCGATGGCCATTTGAAAATGCCTGGGAGCGGCATTAACGCTACCGAGGATAATCTGGTTCTTTAACACGATTTGCGTCATCATCTCGGCACCGCTGAAAGAGATCGGTCGCTCGTCATGGGGAATACCCGTCATCACATAAATCCCGTTTACCCCCAGAGCATCGATTAGATTGAAACCTAAGTCGGCGACTCCGGTAGCTTCAAATACAAAGTCAAACTGACCAAACCGGTCGTCGAGGTGCTCTACCTTTGTTTTTCGAAGATCAACATAAAGGCCGCCGAGTTGCTTTAGCACAAAGGCCCGCCCAGTTGACTCATCCACAATGTCCATTCCGACTACACGAGCACCACGGATCAACAGCGCTATCACAGCAAGCAATCCTATGGCTCCCACCCCCGCCACAAGTACTTGCCTGCCCCGTATCCAATCCCCCGGCAATTCCGGGAGCCTCGCCCGTTGAATTGAGAAAGCTTCATCGATGGCCTTTTCCACTACGGACATCGGCTCAGCCAGCACACCAATGGCACGTATTGAACGAGGCACGTTAACGAAATACCGCTCGTGGTCAACCACAAAACCGGCATCGAAACCATGACTGTTCTTTATTCCCCGTTCGGTGTAATTACCGGTATAACACATATCGCTCCGGTTATTGCGACATGGCACACATTTGCCACAACCTCGGCGTACCGAGAAAACACCCAAATCGCCAGCCCTAACAGACGTCACCGACGATCCAACAGCAACCACCTCACCCAGCATTTCGTGTCCGATTACCAGGAACGGCGAACCCTCTGGTGCAGCAGCATGACCGCCCCTGACTTGGTCGCGGTCTGTTCCACAAATGCCGACCTCTAAAATCCGCATCTTGATCTGGTCGGGTTCCGCAATCTCTGGTTCAGGCAGGTCGACGAGATCCACCCGCGTGTTACCTGGTGAAATGGAGATCGCTTTCATACCCCTCGAAATATTTCCTGTTGCGCTGATCATTGAACTGCTTGTCCAAACTCAAGGCAGCCGTGATCAATCCAAGATGCGTGAACGCCTGCGGGAAATTCCCGAGATGTTCACCTTGCAAACCGAGCATCTCGGCATACAACCCGAGGTGATTTGAATACCCGAGCATCTTTTCAAAATACAAACGAGCCTTGTGCAATTGACCTGCCCTGGAAAGGCATTCCACATACCAGAAAGTACACATCGAAAACGTACCCTCGCCGCCGCTCAGACCGTCAAACTCTTCATTTGGACGGTATCGATAAACAAGAAAGTCAGAAACAAGGCGTTCTTCAATTACACGAAGCGTCGAAAGCCATTTCGGATCAGTGGGGGAAATAAACCTGACCAATGGCATCAGTAAAGCCGACGCATCGACGGTGCTCGCTCCCTTATATTGCACAAATGCCTCAACCTCATCATCCCAGAAGTCGTAGTGGATTGAAAGGAAAATTCGGTCCCGCTCTTCTTTCCAGCGATGGCTTAGAGGATAGGAATGTGCTTCCGCAATCTTGACGCCGCGATCTAGCGCAACCCAGCACATGAGACGTGAGTATAGAAACTCTCTTTTTCCGCCACGAACTTCCCATATTCCCTGGTCTTCTTCATGCCAGTGATCGCACACCCAGTCAACCTGTCGTGAGACGGCCAGCCAAAAGTCGAACGAGATCGCCTCGGAGTGCTTGTCATAAATGTAGACCGCATCAAGCAATTCTCCGTAGATATCGAGCTGCACCTGTTCATAGGCACCATTGCCGATCCGGACCGGCTTTGACTTTTTGTATCCCTCCAGATGATCAAGTTCCCTTTCAAAAAGATCCTTTTCTCCATCGAGTGTATACATCAATCGTAGCGCGCCCGCGTCTCCGATGTCTCTACAT
>CAZIAG010000160.1:3371-8347 GCA_964537375.1 uncultured Roseivirgaceae bacterium | reverse complement strand
ATGCGAAGCTGAAGCCGATTTTCGGGGGAAAGAGCCAGGTCTCTATGTTCGAGTTGGCCAAGATCGTTAACAAGAACGTAAAGTAATCTGCGCTGCAGTCAACAGAAGACCTGGACCTCCGGTTCAGGTTTTTTTTTTATCCATCGTTCGTACGTAACCCCGTCTCAACACGACCACCCCTATTTCAAAGTTTTTTTCAGTTCGCACCAACGCAAAGCAACAGCCGGGCACGGACTTTTATCCTGTTAAGGCATACCGAAGCCAGATACGCTACTCTTTTTTGGATTAAAAAGGTCATGGTTCTGCTGTGTAACCGGAAGAGGGGACCTGTCCTTCGGTGGGATAATTTTTTCGCCTGTGAAATTCCGTATTGTCATGAAGAAGTTCTGTGTTGTCGCGACGTTGTGCTGTGGTGTTTTTTCTGGTTTGTTCGCTCAACAAAACCGGTATCAGGGATCACTCGATATCGACCCATCGCAGATCGATATCGTCAGGGACGCATACGGTGTACCCCACATTTTTGCGAAGACCGACCCGGAAGTCGCTTACGGGTTGGCGTGGGCGCACGCGGAAGATGACTTTTACACCATCCAAAAATGTTTCCTGGCATCAAAAGGGATGCTTGGGTTGGAGACAGGCCGACCGGGTGCAACGATTGATTATGTCGTACACCTCCTTCGGTTACGGGAACTGGTGGATAGTCTGTACGAGACGGACACGTCACCGGCATTCAGGCAAGTACTGCAGGGTTACTGCGACGGATTCAACGCCTACGCTGATGCTCATCCGAAAGAAGTGCTTCAGAAGCGTTCGTTCCCGATCACTCCACAAGATATGCTCACGTACTCCGTGCTTCAGCTCGCCATAGGCTGCGAAGTTGAAGAGGCGCTTCGGGATATCCTCGACGGCGAGGTAGAACTGGCTTTCCCGGAAGTTGTGGGAATGGATGCTGCCGGTTCGAATGCATTTGCATTCAACTCAAACAAGACCGCCGACGGTAATACATATTTGACGATCAATACCCACCATCCTCTTGAAGGTCAGGTAAGTTGGTATGAAGTGCACCTGCACAGTGAAGAGGGATGGAATATCGTAGGAGCTCTTTTCCCGGGATCGCCGGTTGTCTTCACCGGTGCCAACGAGAACCTCGGCTGGACCCACACCGTCAATCATCCCGACAAACTTGACCTATTTCAACTCGAAATGCACCCGACCAACCCGCTTGAATATAAAGTGGATGACGAATGGCATCAACTTGAGGAAACGGTCGTCAAGCTGAAGATGAAAGTGCCGGGATTCAATCTGCACGTTAAGAGAAAGGCCTACTGGAGTATCTACGGTCCGACCTTGATCACTGACAAAGGAGTTTTTTCAATCCGCACCGCGGGTATTATGAAAATCCATGGACTGGAGCAGTGGTATTGGATGAACAAGGCCCGCAACTTCACCGAATTCAGGAAGGCGCTCGACCTGGAAGCTTTACCGGGCTACAACCTCGTCTACGCCGACCGTTACGACACAATCTATTATTTGAGTAATGGCCTGTTGCCCATTCGGGAGCCGGGATACAACTGGAAGGGCACTGTGCCCGGCAACACCAAACAAACGCTGTGGACAAAATTCCATCCTCTGGAAAATCTTCCACAGGTACTTAACCCGCCCTCGGGCTATGTGTTCAACACCAACCATTCGCCGTTCAATGCGACGGCCACCGAAGACAACCTTGACCTGGATCAGTTCGATGCACTGATGGGGTACGAGACTCACGACAACAATCGCAGCCTTCGCTTCATGGAGTTCATGCGTCAGTATCAGGAGATCGACTTTGACGACTTCAAACGAATAAAGTTCGATGTTCAACTTCCTAAAGGCAAATTGGCCTACCCCGTCAACCTCGATTCCCTGTTCCTGCTTGATGAGAAGAAGTTGGAACCACATCTAGCCATTCTTGCCGGAAAGCTGAAACGATGGGATCGCCGGGCAGAAACCGACAGTGAAGGTGCTGCCCTTTTTGCAATCGTCTTTTACTACATAGCCGAACGTTACCTCGAGGACAATGGGTACAACTTGATGACAACGGCGCGATGTGTGAAGGCGCTGCGCCACGCCTATGATCACATGATGACTCACTTTGGAACGACAAGAATAACGCTGGGGGACTATCAACGCCTCGAACGCGGCAACAAATCGTACCCGCTCCGCGGAATTCCGGATGTTCTTGCCGCGATGTACTCTGCACCTTCCGGGAATGGCCGTGTGAAAGGGATTGTTGGCGATTGTTATATCGCCATGATAAGATTTACTCCCAGTGGAACAGAGATTGAAACGGTCAACGTCTACGGCGCATCAAACCGTCCCGATAGCCCGCACTATACCGATCAAATGGACCTTTACTCGCGACGTCAACTGAAAAAGATGGAGCTCGACAAAAGCCGCGTCTACGAAAAGGCGCGCACCGTCTATCATCCCGAGGTCCTTTCCCGCTTGTCGACGAAACTCATGCGTGCAAGCCGCTAGAGCGCATGGCTTTTCGTCGGGTCGGCATTTGCTTTCTGTCGGATATAATTCAAACTTTCGGCTCGAAGCGTTTTTTCTTATGACGATCAAAGCAAAGGGATATGCTGCGCTGGAACCTGGCGCGGCACTGGTTCCCTGGGCATTCGACCGGAGGATGCCCGGTGAGAATGATGTTCAATTCGACATTTTGTATTGCGGAGTTTGTCATTCAGACATTCACCAGGTCAGGAATGACTGGTTCCCCGGGATTTTCCCGATGGTGCCGGGACACGAAATCGTTGGGAAGGTTGTCGCAGTCGGTGGTAAAGTCGCGAAGTTCAAGCCCGGTGATATAGTGGCTGTGGGATGCCTCGTGGATTCATGTCGGACCTGTGAGAGCTGTCTCGAAGGACTAGAACAATATTGCCTGAACGGCGCCGTCGGGACGTATAATGACCGGGAAAAGAACGGCGCACCTACTTACGGCGGCTATTCCAACGTTATGGTCGTCGATCAGGATTTTGTATTGAAGGTCGACCCCCGGATGGATTTGCCGGCAGTGGCTCCACTTCTTTGCGCGGGCATTACCACGTGGTCGCCTTTGCGTCATTGGAAGGTCGGCGCCGGAAACCGGCTTGCCGTGTTAGGTTTGGGTGGACTTGGTCACATGGCTGTCAAATTCGGAGTCGCGTTTGGGGCAGAGGTGACCGTGCTGAGCAGTTCGCCCGAAAAGGGCGAGGATGCCCGACGTCTAGGCGCTCATCACTTTATTCTCACAAGCGATAAAGCTCAAATGAAACGAGCACGCCGGTCATTTGATTTTATCCTTGACACCGTGTCTGCTGCCCATGACCTGAAATCGTATCTTTCTTTACTGCGAACCAACGGCACGCTTATTCTTGTTGGGCTTCCCTCTCAACCGGTAAGCGTCATGCCTTTTAGTTTGACCAGCGGCCGACGAAGTGTGGCCGGGTCTTCCATCGGTGGAATCCGGGAAACTCAGGAAATGCTGGACTTCTGCGCGGCACACGGAATTCACTCAGACATCGAATTGATCGATATCAAGGACATCGATTCTGCATATGAGCGAATGGAGCGAGGCGATGTTCGATATCGGTTTGTTATTGATATGAATAGTTTGAAGTAAGGTTCGTTCCCAGAAGCACAGGTCTCCGAAATTCCGTGAGGGAGACGACGCGAATAACCCGGAAAATGCAGACCGGTAAACGGTGACCACCTTAAGCTCCAACGCTTTATCCTGCGTGTGTGGCAATTCACCGATAGTAAACAATCTCGCAGTTCGGATTCAATGCTGCGAAACGCTCAACTTCCTTCCGTGCCACTTTTGTATTAAAACACGTGAGGGTCTCCAGAGAAAGATGAACAACTGGACGTAGCTTTCGCACGGGCGTGTTGGCGCAGTTAAGCATTCGCAGGTTGGGCAGATATCCGACAGGATCAAGTTTCTTCACTTGGGTGCCGGATATGTTGAGCCGTTCAATTTGCTTGAGTCCTGCCACGGGTCTGAGGTCGGCGAGGGGCGTGTTGGACAAGTCGAGGCGCTTGAGATCATTTAAGCCCTTGATGCCGTCGATGTTTCTAAGCGGGCAGTTTGATACTTGTAACGATTCAAGGGATTCCAGTGTTTGCAACGGCTCAATCCGGGTGAGATGTGTCCCCGAAATATGGAGCCTCTTCAATCTCACAAATTCGCCCAAAGCCGACAGGCTTTTCACAGGTATGTCGCTGAACTGGATTGTTTCCTGCTCCACCAGGCGATGGAGGTTTTCACGGGTTAGAGTCGTGTCGTCCATGTGGGCGTGAAATACCCGGACCCAATGCCCCGTGATGTTTTTCCACCATTGGTTGAGTTGCGCGGTTTTGTAGATCACCAGGCAATCAGGATTGTGGTCGAGTAGTTCTCGCGCGTTGATGTCGTTCACAAAGGTGTGATCGGCATAAAGAACTTTAAGATTTCGCAGATCAAAGAGCGGCTCAATGCTGCTGATCGGTGTCTGGTCGACCATTAGTACGCTCAGTCCCCGAAACCGCCTGACCACCGAAAGATCCGTCACGCGGGTGTTTTGCAAGTCAAGATAAGCGATCCTGGAGTGGCTTTCGAGGGGGAGCAAATCACGAATGCCGGTGTTTGCAGCAATGACAACCCTTAATTGATGAAGGCGCCTCAAGGGTTCCAGGTCGGACACGGAGGATTGACCATCCAGGTTTATTGAGTCAAGGTGCGTAAGGATCACGAGTTCCTCCTTGGTTGGACTAATGCCTATCCCTGCGTTTGAACTCAGAATGCTTCTCCACTCAACAGGTAACGAATCCCACCAAGTACGAAGGTCACGCGAGTCAGACACGACCAGTACCCCCGGCTTTCCGGACATGAATTGATTGGCGGCCTCTCTGGTCACTTTTGTCCTGTCGCAATAGATCCTTCGGAGCGACTTGATGCCTGCCAACGGTGTCAGGTC
>CAZIAG010000160.1:0-3361 GCA_964537375.1 uncultured Roseivirgaceae bacterium | reverse complement strand
TGACTTCCAGGCTGTCGCACGATTTCACTGGTTGCAGGTCGGTTACGCCGGTACTGTCGATGTGTAGCGTTCTCACTTTAGATTCAGCGAGCGGGCTGAGATCCACCACGGCGGTATTGGATAGGTCGAGTTCCTGAAGGGAGTCGAGTTGCTGCAGCGCAGACAGGTCTTTAACTGGAGTGCCGCGCATGTCCAGGTGCTGCATCGAAGTGAGATATTGCAACGGTGTCAGATCGGAGACGACCGTTTGCGCCAGGCGCAGGTGTGTGAGGTTGGGCATTTTCGCGACCACGGACAAATCGCTGACGGATGTTTGCGATAGGTTTAGGCTTTTCAGGGATGACGCATACTTCAATGGTGAAAGATCCGAGACGCCTGTATTGGAAATATCGAGTTCCTGGAGGTCGGTCAGGTTGCGGATGGGTGTTAAGTCGGTAATCGCAGTGCCTGAAAGATTAAGTTGAGAAAGAGCCGTCAGGCGGGCCAGGGGGTCGATGGTCTGAATAAGTTCATTGGCACTGACGTCGAGACGTGTAATCGCCACGATATTTTTCAGATCTTCATTGCTCACGCTGTCAGACAGATCGAGGCGTGTCCTGAAAATTCGCCGCCACTCGAACGACAATTGTGACCACCAGGCCCTCAACGCCTCCGTTTCGTCGAACTCGTTGGTGTAGATGCTAACAATCTTCAGGTCGCGTGTTTTTGGATCGAAGTTGATTTCTATGAAACGGGGGATTGTACTGTTGACCGTTTCACCTTCAATCGTGGTTCCCGAAATATTCCGTGACGTGAACACCTTGTAGTAGAGCTGGTTGCTCGCCGTTGTGCTTTGTTCGATCTTTTCGATGTTGAATTCAAACTCTACATGCGTAAAGAAGAAGTCCACGTCCTTTAGGTAGGCAACGACGTCCTTGTTGGTGATCACTGTACGCTTTGTCGAAAGGTCGTCTTCGACCTGAACTTTGTCGTCGCGAAATATCCTGGAATAGCTCTGTGTGATGATTACTTCCTTATCGGCAACGGAAGTTTCGGCGCTGCCAAGCGTATTGAGCATCAACTGGAGAAAGCCGACCATGTCGCGTATCTTCTGGTCGTTTTCATTATCATTTGCACTCCGGCGTTGCGCTTCCGATGGAGCCGCCAGGAAAAATGTTGCGACGACCAGAAATAGCCATCGCAAGATGCACATACGGGAATCCTTGAAATAGAAATAATCTGACTTCTTTTCGCGCATACATCCGACAAATTAATAGTCCTGACCTACCGGTAAAGGTACCGCTTCAATGCGTCCTTGTCTTTCTCGCTCTGCAGCCTGACAAGATTGGAAATCAACCATCCCGTGTTATAGCCTTCTCGATTGAAGTTTGATACCTCAAAATACCAACCGGAGATCTGGAAGAAGTGAAATTTGACTTCCACCACCGACTTAAACCGCACGTCGCCGCGGGCGAGCTCATACAGCAAAACGGAGAGATGGTCCGGTACGAAATTCCGGATAGCGAATTGTGTTACACTGTCGGGCTGGGACAATGCCTTGCGTAGATTCATAAAGTCAAGCTCATGGCTGAGCGGATGGAGGAATTTCCCCACCTTGCTTGTATCCCGGAGAAAGTACGGATCGAACATCTGAGTTTCTGCGCGGTAGATAGACCATTTTGTTCCGAGCTGTGCTTTTTCCAGTTCCATAAAAAGCCGGACGGGGTAGTCCTTTCCATTCATCGTAAACAGTGTCCGAACCTCGGCGAACCACTCGCCGCCGTGGAAGTCTAGAATTGACGTTTCGCCGCGATCGAGAACATCTTTTGCAAAATCAACCTTAAGGTCGTGGCTGACGCCGGGATTGGATTCGTCAAAGAGGATATCGAGGTATTTTCGTCGCAGCCGCTCGCTGCGGTAGAGCCTGTCTCCCGCATAGTATCGGTTGCCTTTCTCGTCTTCCTCCCCGTTGAAGCGCCGGAAGAACTGATTGAGCTGTTTTGACTGTGCGTAAAGTTTGTTCTCATCTTCTTCACCGATGACCTGTGCTCTCGCGGAGAACGACAATATGACGATGAGGAATATTCCGACCGCGAGCGGTCTTGTGACATGGCGCGGTTGAATTGCTCTCAATAATTGTTTGGCTAAGGGAAACATGAAACTGCGTTGAAATAGATGGGTAAGGTTGCGAGCGACATAAATGCGCGAACGGGGAAACAATTCCGCCACGACATGATACACACGCGTGGCGGAATCGGAAACCATTTGTTTGTCAAGCCCGTGTTTCCGTCACCCGGATATCACCTAGCAACACATCCCAGAATTCTACGGTACGTCCGGCGATTTGTGTCTTCTTTCGCTCGACGTAGATAGTTATGTCCTTTTTGGTTGTGTCCTTGTAGCGAAGACCGTCATCAGATTCTCCTTCAAAGCGCTGGTATATCGTGACGACCCCAACGTAGCGACCATCAGGCTGCCGCTCGAGGTCGCTGATATAATGAATGTCGTACCATTGTATCGTTACCCGGTCGTAGTTGAGTGCCATGAGACGCTCGAAATACTCCCGCACTTTATAATAGCTTACTTCCTTCCGGTTGAGGGAAGACACGCCCATCTCGCTATCGGGAGCGAACAATTCCTCAGCACGGTCCATCACCCGGGTTGCCTCGGAGAAGGCGGTGTTCTTGTTGCCGATGATGCTGATGTATTTGCTGAGGTCCCTGACTTTTTCAAGGGCCAGGGAATCGATGGCCTGCTTTCGTTCCGGGCTGATTTCTGCGGTCTGAGCGTTTGCCGAGATACCGATCAGGAATGTACCGGCCAGGAGCATCGTATATTTTATTGTCGTAAAACGGTTCATATCAGTTCTTTTTAATGGGTGCACGATTGATGGTTAAAACTCTTTTCGCAATTCGACCTCAGTGATTTTTCCGGCATCGTCAAATTCAAGCTTTTGAATTTTGTTGATGTTCTTCTTTTGGTCTTTCAGGTAGTTGAGGTATTCCCTGATTGTCGTTGGTCGATCGTAATCCTTTTCGCCGTTGGACTCATTGATCACGATGAGGACGGGCGTGTCGGGTGACGAAAACATGGTGAGCGCTTCATTAATGCTGTTGTTTGCGGAGGTAAGGTCGCTCGCACCAGCGATCGCCTGGAAGTATTGACCCAGGATAGTATACTTTGCGTTGGCCCTTGACTCTGTTTCGCGCCTGGCGCGTTCCTCTTCTTCGGCCGCTTTCTGCCGTGCCTCTTCTTCCTACTGACGTCTTAATGCTTCCTCCTGTTCTATACGGGCACGCTCGGCGGCTTCTGCTTCCATCGCGAAGCTGGCGGCGCACAGGTCGTCTATGCCGCGCCCGACCGGCCAGTCAATCGCGCCATT
>CAZIAG010000159.1:722-8355 GCA_964537375.1 uncultured Roseivirgaceae bacterium | reverse complement strand
TTTCAAATGCCCGAAAAGGTTGTGATGGAAAAGGCCGATGACTTTCATGGCCTGTTTACCTTCAAACCGCTGGAAAAAGGATACGGAGTTACGATCGGCAATGCGCTGAGAAGGATTCTGTTGTCCTCCCTGGAAGGGTATGCCATCACCGGCATCAAGATTCCTGGGGTGCTCCATGAATTCTCGACTATTGAGGGTGTTGTTGAGGACGTGGCAGAAATTATCCTGAACCTGAAAATGGTACGGTTCAGGAAGCTTGCCGACAACTTCGATAGCAAGATTACCGTAAGCATCAAGAAACAGAAGGAGTTTAAAGCTGGTGATATAGCCAAATTCACCTCATCTTTTGAGATCCTTAACCCTGATCACGTTATCTGCAACATTGACGAGTCTGCGCATTTTGAAATCGAATTGACGATTGAAAAAGGCAGGGGTTATTTGCCTGCAGAAGAAAACAAACCTTCTGAGCAGGTTTTCGGCTTTATTCCGATTGACGCGATCTTCACACCGATTAAGAATGTGAAGTACAGCGTGGAGAATACACGTGTTGAGCAAAAGACAGACTATGAGAAGCTGGTTTTGGATATTGAGACCGATGGCTCTATCCACCCCGAAAAGGCTCTTGAAGGGGCAGCGCATATTCTGATCCAGCACTTCCGGCTATTCTCCGACAAGTCTATCGAACTTGAAACCGGCAAGGATGCTGAGATTGAGCAGGTTGACGAGGAGATGCTGCACATGCGCAAGTTGCTCAAGACACCGCTCCATGACCTGGATTTGTCTGTTCGTGCATACAACTGCTTGAAAGCTGCCGATGTGAAGACGCTGGGCGATCTCGTGCAGCTGGAGATTTCCGACATGATGAAGTTCAGAAACTTTGGTAAGAAGTCACTGGCCGAGCTCGAGCAGCTTGTTGCCGAAAAGAACCTTACGTTCGGAATGGATCTTTCAAAATACAAACTGGATGAGGATTAAAACGTGATGTCGGGCGACTGCATCCGTTATAACAGAGAAAATAGCAATGAGACACGGTAAGAAAGTAAACCATTTAGGAAGGAAAGCTGCTCACAGGCAGGCCCTTCTCTCCAACCTGGCATCTTCCCTAATCCTGAACAAGAGGATTACTACGACGGTTGCGAAGGCGAAAGCCCTGCGGAAGTATGTGGAACCGCTGATCACCAAGTCAAAGGAGGATACAACCCACTCGCGCCGTACGGTATTTTCGTACCTTCAGAATAAGGAATCCGTAAAGACCCTGTTCGGAGAGGTTGCGTCAAAAGTTGCTGACAGGCCGGGTGGCTACACACGGATCGTGAAACTGGCTGGCACCAGGATCGGAGATAATGCCGAAATGTGTCTCATTGAGCTTGTGGATTTTAATACCCTCTACACCAAGGAAGGTGCAGCCAAGAAGTCCAGGACGCGTCGCGGCCGTTCGAGAGGCAAAAAGGCGGAAGCTGGTGAACCCGTCAGTGAAGCTGAGGTAGTACAGGAAACTACTGCCGCGGAGGATGCTGGAGCGGATACGGAGAAAAAAACCGCAAAAAAGGGGGCGAAGGCCGCCAAGCCGAAGGCAGAGAAGAAGGATGAGAAATCCAAAGACGAAAAGAAGAAGACGGACACCAAGGCTAAAAAAGACAAGAAATAGTGTCCTCGACAACGATACAGGGATGGGGTTGGACTTCGGTTCAATCCCATTTTTTTTTCAAACGTTGGCATGAAAAATTGAAGCGATGAAGGTTAGTTTAAATAGGCCTTCATAGTTTATTTTTGATCGACTTATGCAGAGAAAAGCGTACCTCCTTCTCGAAGACGGATTGCTCGTGGAAGGCATGCCTATTGGCAAGCAGGGGACGACCGGTGGCGAGATTTGCTTTAATACGGGAATGACCGGCTACCAGGAAATCTACACAGACCCCTCCTACTATGGCCAAATCATTGTCAACACTACCGCTCACATTGGAAACTACGGCGCTCTTGACGAAGAGCAGGAGTCGGGAAGTACCAAGATTGCCGGCGTAGTGGTGAACGACTTTGCAGAACAATTCAGTCGGAAGAATGCCCGAGAAAGCCTGCAGCAATACCTGGAACGAAATAACGTCGTGGGTATCAGCGATGTAGATACACGGATGTTGGTCCGCTACATTCGGAATAAGGGAGCGATGAATGCCCTTATCTCTTCTGAATTGACGCCTGACCAGATGAAAGAGGCCATTCAAAAGGTGCCCTCGATGAACGGTCTGGAGCTGGCTTCAAAGGTGACGACCCCCGAGCCCTATTTTGTTGGTAATCCGGAAGCCCGTTTTCGGGTGGCTGCCCTTGACTTGGGTATAAAGAACAATATTCTGCGCAACCTGGCGCGCCGGGATTGTTATATCAAGGTTTTCCCTGCAAAGACCCCATTCAGCGAAATGGCCAAATGGGAACCCGATGGATTCTTTATTTCCAACGGCCCCGGTGACCCGGCCGCAATGGACTATGCCATAAGTACTGTCAGGGAAGCTGTCGATTCAGATACGCCGGTCTTCGGCATTTGTCTGGGGCATCAATTACTGGCTCTCTCATGTGGACTGTCTACCTATAAGATGCACCACGGTCATCGTGGACTAAATCATCCGGTAAAAAACCTGATTAGCGGGAAGGGCGAGATGACATCGCAGAACCATGGCTTTGCAGTAAGCGAAAAGGACATCAACAAGAACCCAAATATTGAAGTGACCCATGTTCACTTGAATGACAGCACTATTATGGGTATTCGTCTGAAAAACAAAAAAGCGTTTTCAGTCCAATATCATCCGGAAGCATCACCCGGGCCGCACGACTCGAATTACCTGTTCGATGAATTTGTAGCGCTGATGGCGGCTGAGGAGGTTAAGGACAAAAAACAAAAAACGGAATCTAAGGTCTGACCTGTAGAAAGTAAACCGAGATCAAACCATTATTTTAAGAAAAGAACATGAGCCTTATCGAAAGTATCCATGCCCGCCAGATCCTTGACAGTCGCGGCAATCCAACTGTGGAAGTTGACGTTGTAACAGAAAGTGGCGCTTTTGGTCGCGCCGCCGTTCCTTCAGGTGCATCCACTGGAACTCACGAAGCGGTTGAACTCCGCGACGGCGATAATTCAAAGTATCTTGGAAAAGGAGTCGAAAAAGCGGTTGAAAACGTCAATACGAAGATTGCAGAAGAGATCGTCGGATTTTCGGTTTTTGAACAAAATCTGATCGATAAGGTGATGATCGAATTGGACGGGACGCCCAATAAGGCAAACCTGGGCGCGAATGCGATCCTCGGAACTTCACTCGCCGTGGCCAAAGCGGCTGCTATGGAGGCCGGGCTGCCTCTCTACCGATACATCGGGGGCGTGAACGCCAATACTTTACCGGTTCCGATGATGAACATATTGAATGGAGGAAGCCATGCTGATAACAAGATCGATTTTCAGGAGTTTATGGTGATGCCCGTAAACGCTCCTACTTTCTCTGAGGCGCTGCGAATGGGGACGGAGATATTTCACCATTTAAAGAAGGTCCTCCAACTAAAGCATTTGTCTACCAATGTGGGCGACGAAGGTGGATTTGCACCGAATATCGCCTCCAACGAAGAGGCAATCGAAGTCGTGTTGACTGCTATTGAGAAGGCAGGCCTAAAACCCGGTGTTGACGTGTTCATCGCGATGGATGCGGCGAGTTCCGAATTTTACGATGCCAAGTCCAGCACCTATACGTTTAAGAAGTCTTCCGGCAAGTCGTTGAGTTCCGACGAAATGGTTGAGTACTGGACCAAATGGGCTGAAAAGTACCCGATCATATCCATCGAGGATGGAATGGCTGAGGATGATTGGGATGGCTGGAAAAAGCTGACGGAAAAAATCGGAAAAAAGGTACAGCTCGTTGGGGACGATCTTTTTGTGACGAATGTCAACCGCCTGCAGGAAGGTATCGAAAAGGGAGTGGGTAATGCCATTCTGGTCAAGGTGAATCAGATCGGATCGCTGACGGAAACGATTAATGCTGTGAACCTCGCCAAGAGCAACGCATATAAGAGTGTGATGTCGCATCGTTCGGGTGAGACTGAAGATAGCACGATTGCGGACCTGGCGGTAGCCTTGAATACCGGTCAGATCAAGACAGGTTCGGCATCCCGCTCTGATCGCATGGCGAAATACAACCAACTGATCCGTATTGAAGAGGAGCTGGCCGAAACGGCAGTTTTTCCGGGACGGAAGTTCTGATTTTAACGTCCTTCGTTTTTTCGGCTCAGATATCTGGTTCGGTGTGTAGGCCGCGCCCACCCCTAGGGGCATGTCTTAATAAAAAATAAATCACCAAGGCGTATACTCCTTTCATCGGCCTGAATTGTCATTGTACGTCGCTGAACCCCGGTGCCAACAATCAGCCTTTGTTCATCGTCGATGGTATCCCTGTTGACAACAATACTATAGAGGCGGTAGGCGGCGAGAACACGCCTAGGGGATTGAGTAACCGTGCGCTGGACCTCAATCCGAACGATATTGAATCAGTGAGTGTGTTGAAAGGTGCTGCAGCCACGGGACTATATGGTGTCCGAGCAGCCAATGGCGCGATTGTTATTACGACGAAGAAAGGAAAGGCCGGTCGGGTTGAGGTCAATGCGAGCAGCACACTGAGCCTTCAGGCGATCAACAAATATCCCGAGTTTCAGGACCAGTACGGTCAGGGATCCAATGGCCTTTATGCGCCGACCGACATTTTCCCGTCATGGGGGGCACCGGTCGACGTAGTTTCCAGGTCGATTGATGAGGAGTATGTCTATTATGACAACTACCGCAATTCGATGCAAACCGGGCGAATGTTCGACAACTATATCAGCGTTTCCGGTGGCAATGATATGTCGACTTTTTATGCTTCAATCGCCAACACCTCGCAGGAAGGTGTGATACCGTTCAGCACCTGGGACCGGACTTCGGCCAAGTTGTCGGGTACTGTGAAATTGAACGACAAATTAGATGTATCGGGTACCTTCAGCTATGCGAATTCGGGTGGTAACCGGGTTCCTCACGACCGTTTCATGGAAAACCTCATGTATTATCCGCACACGCGGGATGTGCGGAAATACGAGAATCCGGATGGGACGCAAAACTATGTCGGGTTGTCCGACAACCCGCTATACAGCGCAAAGTACTGGACCTACGAAGACAACGTTGACAGGACGATTGCTAACATTTTTATGAAGTATCAGCCTGCGTCGTGGGTGAGTTTGAACTATCGCGTGGGAACGGACTTCTATTCCGACTTTCGGGAGGAGATATTGCCTGGACCGAGAGGGCCGTCAGATGAATATCCGCTCAGTTCTACTGGGTTCATGGAACACACTCAAATCCGTAACCGGATTATTAATTCTAACTTCTTTGCCCAGTTCGACAAGACTTTCACTGAAAAGCTTTCGGGAACGCTTCGCATTGGACACGAGTTATTTTCTGAAGAGACAAATGAGCTTAAGAACACGGGCAATGAGTTTGATATTCCGCAGTTCTTTCAATTCAGCAACGTAAGGATGCTTACAACAACCACGGCGCTTAGCCAAAGGCGTCTCATTGGCGTTTACGGTGATTTCATGCTGAATTATTCAGACTTCCTTTATCTGAATGTTACAGGCAGGAATGACTGGACTTCAACGTTGCCTGTGGAGAATCGCTCGTTTTTTTACCCGTCTGTAAGTACAAGCTTTATCTTGAGCGAAGTCGTTACTTTGCCCGTCGCTATGAACTATGTCAAACTACGCGGATCCTGGGGTGAGGTTGGTAAGGATACACGCCCGTATCTGACATCAACGGTTTACACACGGGGCGCCGGCTTCCCTATCAATGGTGTGTTGGGGTATTCGCGCGGGAATGTTAAGGGCAGTGAGGACCTACAACCAGAAAAGACCACGACAATCGAATTCGGAGTGGATTTGAACTTTCTGGCGAATCGTCTTGGCTTGGAATTTACCTGGTATAAGTCAAACAGCCGTGACCAGATCTTTGAGGTACCCGTGTCTGAAAGTACGGGTTACCCGTCTATCGTAACGAACGTCGGGGAGATTGAAAACAAGGGCATTGAGTTGATCATTTCCGGCACGCCGGTACAAACCTCGGATTTGAGATGGGACGTTAACCTGAATTTTACACGAAATCGGAACACCGTCGTCGACATTGCGGAGGGTCTTGATGATTTCCCGATCGCTTCTCAGTTCGGCTATGTCGGCAGTACAGTGACAATGAAACTCAAAGAAGGTGATGCTTATGGTAACCTGTACGGCTCCAGCTATCAGCGGTATTATGCCTCGGGTGCACCTACGGACCTTCGATACTTGGACCATGATCTACCTTTGCTTATCGGCGCTAACGGGTTTCCCGTGGTCAACACGCAGCAACTGATCATTGGTAACGCTCAGCCCAAGTGGCTAGGTGGTATCCGAAATACATTGACATACAAAGGTGTGAGTCTATCATTCCTGGTTGATGCTCGCTGGGGAGTAGATCAGTACGATCAATATCACAACTTCCTTTCCGCTTTTGGAAAACTGTCGTACTCCGAGAACCGCAACGACGTTGTTGTGTTTGACGGCGTCCTTGCTGATGGTACGCCAAATACGCAGGAAGTTTGGCTAGGTCAAGCTCTGGGGCCGGATGGCCGTGACTACGGAGCAGGATTCTACCGGACGTATCACCGCAACGTTTCTGAGAATTTCGTGAAAGATGCTTCTTTTATTAAATTGAGAAACATAAGCCTTGCATACCGGTTACCGCAGACATTGCTCGAACGGACCCCGTTCCGGGCTGTGAGTGTCTCCGGGTCGGTGAATAACATCATTCTTTGGACGCCGTGGATCAATTTTGATCCTGAGTCATTTAGTGCCGGCGCGGGTGGAAACGCGACCGCATTTACAGGTCTTGGATACCCTGGTGTGATGACAACGAGCTTCTCTCTCAACCTTACTCTCTAATGCCATGACTGTTATGAGAAAATTAAGACATAAAATCATTCTTGGCCTGGCGATTCCGCTGTTCATGATGTCTTGTGAAGATTATCTCGATATCAACGAAAATCCGAATAATCCAACCGAGGTGTCAGTCCAGCTTCTGATGGCTAATGCTTCGTTCCGGACGGGCGATAATATCATGCTTGCCGGCAACATTACTTCGTACTATGTCCAGTATTTGGCTTCTCCTAATGCTTTCGGGTCAAAGGATATTCACGATCCCCAGCCTTATGACGGTACCTGGGCATCGCTTTACCGTATGATGAGTGACCTGACGGACCTCGAATTGCAAGCCGCCGAAGAGGGTGCAACGCAATATGTTGGCGCTGCCAAGATCCTGAAAGCGATAAACCTTGGGCTTGTTGTCGATCTCTGGGGTGATGCACCATACTCGGATGCGTTTCTTGCTCAATCGCTGAAGCCAGTTTACGATAATGACGAGGCTTTGTATGCGGAAATATTTCAGCTGTTGGATGATGGTATCACCGAAATGAGCAAGCCAGGATCCACACAGGAGTTAGGGACGGATGATTTCATCTACGGGGGTGATGTTGCCGGATGGATCGCGATGGCGCATTCATTGAAGGCACGTTATCTTCTGCACCTGAGTGAGACGAGCCAGTTCGAC
>CAZIAG010000159.1:0-712 GCA_964537375.1 uncultured Roseivirgaceae bacterium | reverse complement strand
AGTACTGGCTGTTCGCTCTGCGACTAGCGTTCTTGCCATTATTGAAGAGTTTCTCAGAACAATGCTCTTAATGGTGACGTCTCTTATTTCACCGCCGGGCCGGATGTATACAATCCATGGGCTGGCGTGGCACGTAGTCAGGAAGCCCTTATCCTTGATGGCTGGATTTCGGAACAACTTGCCGATGCCATGAATGGAACGACCTTCGGTGTCGTCGATCCTCGGATGCCGTTCATGTTTGGAGCGACGGTCGACGGCGACTTTATCGGTGTTGAAAACGGCGCTGGGAGGCCCAGTGGTGTTGATGTCGAAGGCGAAAGGTCTACGCTGGTTCGCGGGACATACTACGCAAGCGATGACTCGCCAGTGCTGATCATCACGGCCGCTGAGGTGAAGTTTATAGAAGCCGAGGCGCACTTGGCGAATAATGACCCGGATGCTGCCTATGCTGCATACCTGGCAGGCATCAGAGCTCACATGGATATGGTGGGTGTCGAACCAACTGCACGTGAAGATTATGTTGGGCACCCCGATGTGAGCGTTGGTAGTGGCGCTATTACCCGTGATCTGATCATGAAGGAGAAATATGTTGCCATGTTCCTGCACCCGGAAGCTTGGAACGATGCAAGGCGCTTCGACTATCAGTATCAGGATATGACCCTTCCGGTAAATCACAATCCTGATCTCGGGGGCCAGTTCATTCGCAGGCTCA
>CAZIAG010000158.1:0-8368 GCA_964537375.1 uncultured Roseivirgaceae bacterium | reverse complement strand
GTGGTCTGGCCCATCTCAGAAAAGGCGATTATTACACCGCTATTGCAGACTTTACACGGGCGCTTGAGTACCAGAACGATGACCCGGCGTTATACCATAATCGTGGTCTGGCGAAATTTTACCTTGGTGACTTTACCAACAGCATGAAGGACTATGACGCCGCGCTGGCCCTCGATACGAACCTGGCTGTGACCTACAAGGAACGCGGTGTGCTGTTTTATCGTCAGAGCAAGTACGAGCAGGCCCTTGAGGATTTTAACAGGGCGATCCATCTAAATCCGCAAGGGGCGACGCTTTATTTCAATCGCGGTGCGACCCTGGCCGGTCTCTCGAGGTATCAAGAGGCGGTCAGGGATTATCGGGAATGCGAGGCCCTGGGTTATGCCGACCCCGACCTGTTCAACTTCAGAGGCGTATCGCATTATCGGCTTAAGGAGTACGATACAGCGGCAGTGTATTTCAAGCGGGCAATTGCTGCGGATGCGAAGAACGTACGATACCGTGAGAATCTTTCCCGGACGCATTATGCCCTCGGGGCATATGAGGAAGCAGAGAACCTATTCCTGGAGATTTTGCAGGACAACCCCGAGAAACACGATATCGCAAATATGATCGGACTGTGCCGTTTTGCCATCGAAGACTACCAGGGGGCAGTTCAATATTTCACCAGGGCCATAGAAATCGACTCTGCAATTGCCCTGTACTTCAACAACCGCGCTTCTGCGCGCGCGTTGTTGGAGGATTACCAGGGCGCCATTGCCGACTACGACAAATCCATCAGTTTACATCCAAACAATCCAGAAGTATTCTTCGAGCGAGGCATGCTCAAGATTCGAACGTCAAAAAAGATCGAAGGTTGTATGGACCTCGGAACCGCCAACGAAATGAAGTTTGAAAAGGCCCATGAGGCCATCCTGGCGAATTGCCACTAACTTTCATCATGACTTCTTGATGGTGAATTCCACGCGCCTGTTCAGTCGGCGAGATTCCTCTGTGTCGTTACCTGCGATTGGCCGTGTTCCACCGTAGCCCTTGCCCGAGATCCGACGCGATTCAATGCCTTTAGACACGAGGTATTCCTTCACCCGATCAACCCTTGCCTGGGAAAGGCGGAGGTTGTCAGCCGGCACTCCTCTCCCATCCGTATGGCCGGAGAGCTCAATCCTGACCGAAGGATTCTCCTTCAAAAAGCGCACGACGAGGTCCAGTTGCGGATAGGATTCGGGCAGTATTTCCGTTCGTGATTGCGCGAACAGCACGTTCTCAAGATTCACCGTGGTGCCCACTTCGGCGGGCTGAAGGGAGAAGTCCATCTCCAGCGCACCCAACTCATAAGTTTGAATGTCGAGCTTTCGAAGATCGCTGATGTACCCCTTCGCCTCAATCACAACGCCATACTCCGCCGTCGACGGAACGGAGATTGAATAGCCATCAGCTCCTGCAATTGCTACCAGGGTATCCTTGCCCGGTGAGGCAAATGAGACCCGCGCGTTTATCGCTTCGCCGGTCTTTACGTCAATCACCTTTCCATATACCCTCACGACATGACCCGACGAGTCAGCCTCGTGCAGATCTTCAATGATCGCGATCACGGTGTCTACGGGTATGGGCACAGCTGTGGATAACGCGGTATCTATTGCGGCAAGAGGTTCTTCAGGGAAATGGGCCCGGACATCACCATAGCCGTCGCTATTGAGCGTGCTTGTGTATACGGCATAGGCTCCCGTTGGCGCTATCCTGAAAAAGAGCTCCCTGCCAGCAGAGTTTACTTCTGGGCCGAGGTTGGTTGGCGGTGTCCAGTTCTTCCAGGTATCATCAAGCCTCGTCGCTGAAAAAACGTCAAAGCTTCCTTCCCCCATTCGTCCGTTGCTTGAAAAATATAAAGTGCGCTTGTCGGGAGAAATGGAGGGACTAAGTTCCTGAAACTGCGTGTTGATGGTGGGTCCCAGGTTGACAGGCGCTGTCCATTTACCCCCTTCAAAAAATGAAACATAGATATCCTCCACACCATAGGTTCCGTACGTGTCGGCAGAAAAAACGAATACGGATCCATCGCTGGATAGGCTACCCGACAGCAAGCTCGATTTACTGTGATAATACGGTATCGTAATATTTGTCGGCTTCGACCATCCGCTACTGGTCCTTCGGGATACAGCAATTCCATGGCTACGGGCGGGTTCTCCCGAGCCCTGGTAATGACCGTGCAGGAAGAGTTGCTGCCCGTCAGGTGAAAAACCCACGACAGCGTTATAGGCGGTATTGTTGATGGTGCTTTCAGCGCGAGTCAACGGTGTCCACTGTCCATTCGCAAAACGAGAAACCCAAATATCGCCCGGGTCGCGCTGCCCTCCGGCATTCTGAGGGTGGTTGGCAATCGTGACATAAAGCGTCCTGCCATCAGGGCTGATTACCGGATTTTGCTCGTCCCTTACGGTGTTAACAATCTGAAAACCGTCCTTCGACTGCCCGGTGGCCCACTGCGCAACCGAGAACATGAGTAAAAATGAAAAAGCTGTCCTCATCAAAAATTTCTCTGCAAATATAACTGATGAATCGGGCCGCTGCCTGCTATTTTAGCTTGCCCTGCTCACCCATCGATTTCCCTTTATCGTAAATCGCCATGGCAATAGTGCGTCTTCACCGGCATAGTCAATGCCGATGCGCGGCCCGGCGACTATCATGTTCGACGCAATCTTTTTGCCAACATCTTCAATCCACACTTCGTTCTCCAGCAAATATTTACCGTTCATCGAACGATCGATGGCAAGGGCCTGTGTAAGCTTGCCGGGTCCTGACGTGAGCTGGTAGTCATCAGCCCGTCGACCGCGTCGTTTTTCCATTGCACGCATTCCCTCGAGAGGTTCCAGTGCTCGAACAAGGACGGCCTCCGGTATACCAGGAACATTGGTTACTACATTAAAGAGGTAATGGATACCGTAGCAGAGATAAACGTAGGCGTGGCCACCCTTTTCAAACATGATCGCATTCCGACTCGTTCGGCGCTTTCTATACGCGTGACATCCTCTTTCTGTCCAGGAATACGCCTCGGTCTCCACGATGATGCCACCGGTTACGGTTCCGTTGCATCTGGTAAACAGTGCCTTACCCAACAAATTGCGCGCAACGATGATGACATTCTCTGCCTGGTAAAATTCCTCTGGTAACTTCATGCAATCGATTCCACCCCTGAGCTAAACTGTTTATATTTGGCGCCTAAATAAACGAACAACAATTAATTAATACGCTATGAAAAAATCATTGCTGTTCACGCTCGCGATCGCTTCGTGTCTGGTTGCCTACGGCCAGATCAGGATGCCAGCCGCAAGCCCAGCCGGGTCCGTTTCCTCTACTGTTGGACTCACAGACATCAAAGTCGACTATTTCCGTCCCAAGATGAAGGGCCGCGTGATCTTCGGAGAGGAAAGCAGTGGCGCCCTCGTGCCCTACGGTTCAATCTGGAGAACCGGGGCCAATAGCGGTACTAAGATTTCGTTCAGCGACGAGGTCACCGTGGAAGGCACCAAGGTACCCAAAGGCGAATACCTGATCTTCACCTGGCCTGGCGCTGACCAATGGACTGTCACGCTCTACAGCGACGTGTCGCTCGGTGGTAACACGAACGACTACGACAAATCAAAGGAAGTCGCACGCTTCACGGTCAAGCCAGGTAAACTCACCGAGAAGGTCGAAACCTTCACAATCAACATTGCCGACATCGCTGACGACAACAAGAGCGCCAACATTGAACTCGCCTGGGAAAACACTTCCGTGAAGTTCAAGGTGGGTGTTGAATATGACGCTCAGGTGATGCGCTCAATCGCGGCAAATACAAAAGTCCAGCCCTACAACTATTTCCAGGCCGCGGTTTATTACGCCGACAACGGCAAGGACATGAACCAGGCACTGGAGTGGATCAACAAGGCCCTCGAAGAGCAAAAAGATCCGCCTTACTGGATGTTATACCAAAAGGCTCGCATCCAAAAGGCTGTTGGCGACACCAAGGGAGCCCGGGAAACCGCAACGGCATCGCTGAACGCTGCCAAGCAATCCAACAACCGGGATTACCAAAAAATGAACGAGGAGTTGATCAAGTCGCTAAAGTAAACGGCATTCCCTTAACCTAAACTCAGGGCCGGGCGAATCTGCTCGGCCTTTTTTTATGTGACTCAAAGTATTTTTTACCGAGGTTAATTAATAAACCCAGTTGGGCATAAGTTTTTAGCGGCAATTCCGAAACTTCCCAACTGACCGATCCCATCAAACCCACTCAGTTTATGGACCAGATGCATAGTCCGAAAAGGCGCCTGATGTTGCTCGAGAAACCTATCCGTGTTGCCGTGGTGGGTGCAGGGTCCATGGGGCGCGGTCTTGCCTATCAGCTGAGCATCACCCCGGGAATGCAGCCCGTCGCGATTGCTGACGTCCGCATAAAAAGAGCCATTGACTGCGCCAGGCTGTTGCGAGCAGAATACGACCTGGTCGATACGGTTGCCGATCTCAACTTCACCATTCAGCGGGGAAGGCTGGCCATCACCGACAACGCCGAATTAATCGCGTCCAGCAACCTCGTGCATGTGATGGTTGAAGCGTCCAACTCCGCATACGGCGGAGCCAGGCACGCGATCAACGCCATTCAAAGCCATCAGCACGTGGTGATGATGAACACTGAGGCTGACCTGATGTACGGCCCGGTACTGATGCGTACCGCCATCGAGCACGGCGTGGTATATACCTGTGCCGACGGGGACAAGCCCACGGCCATCAAGAAGCTCATTGACGAAATCACCCTGTACGGATTTGATCTCGTGATGGCGGGTAACATCAAGAATTTCCACGATCCCTATACAACCCCGGAAAAGATCGCTTTCGAGGCCGACATGCGCAATCTCGATCACCGAATGTGCGCCTACTTTGCAGATGGCACAAAGATGTCCGTCGAAATGGCCGTACTCGCCAATGCAATAAACGGGCGGACCTGTGTTCCCGGGATGTTTGGCCAACGCTTGTCAAATCTTCACGAGATCTTCCACCACTACAACTTTGGAGCGATGTGGGATGGGAAAACGCCAATTGTCGATTACCTGCTGGGCGCCGAGCCGCGGGGAGGATTGTTTGTCATCGGGCATACCGAAGATAAATACCTGCGGTCTACGCTATCCTGGTTTCCGCCGGATATCGGTTCAGGTCCCTTTTACCTCTTCTACAAACCGTATTACCTCGGACACATCGAGGCGATGTTGGGCATCGCAGAAGCGTACCTCGACGGTACTTCTCGTCTTCAGCCGGCCGCCGGCATGCGGACCAACGTATTCACTTACGCCAAGAAAAACCTGCGCAAAGGTGACCGTCTCGACGGGCGTGGCGGCTTTCAATCTTATGGCCTGATCGAAAACATGAGTGATCAAAAGGATTCGCCCGGCCTGCCGATCCTGCTTTCGGATAACCTTACCCTTACGCGGGACGTGGCAAAGGATGAACGCATCTCGTTGAGCGACGTGGCATACGATCCCAACGATCCAGCATTTGTCTTGTATTTTGATGCAGGCGGAGTAGACGCATCCGTCCTGACTGGTCACCGGTCGGTTTTCCGGTTTGAGTAGACCTGGTTTGGTGTCAGCCACCCTGGCGGCAGATTACGTGGTGTTGAAGTGTGCGTCGGTTCCTGCTCATCGAATCACCCGGTTTCCGGTTGGGGTTGTTATTCTTGAGTAATTCCCGTCTCGTTGCGAGGGATTGGCTTAGGCCAATACCCCAGCAAACAGGCAAGCAAGCCGGCGGTCTCCTCGAGGTACACACGAAACGTGAGCCTAAGGGGGCGTGCAGAAAAGGCGCCACTATAAATTCAGAAACCCCGCCACAGATGCGACGGGGTTTCCGGTGCTTTCCGTTTAGAAAAAATTTACCGAGAGGAGTCCAGCGATGCGTTCATCAGCGGATCTCCATTCACATCAAGCTCGACAATTTCATAGCCGAACTTGTTAAGTCCATCGCGAATCTTCTGCTTGTCGCCAACCAGCAGGATATACATGTTGTCTGTGTTTATCCATTTTGCAGCCAGCTTGCTGATCTCTTCTTTAGAGATATTCGCGAGTATCTTGTTTTGTTGATCGACGTAGTCCGCCGGGAGGTTATACTCCAGCATTCTGTCGATAAACCGGGCCTTTTGGAATGGCGTCTCGTAGAGAAGGGCATCCCGCTGACCGAGGGAACTCTTCATGAACGCTACTTCTTCGTCGGTGATGCCGGACTTTGCGTATTCGGCCAGTTCTCTCACAACCTCAACCAATGCGCTGTCGGTCGCGTTTGCCCTAATACCGGAACTGAAATAATACTCGCCCGTGTACTGGTCACCCGACAACACGCAACGCGCTCCATACGTCCAGCCCTTATCCTCCCGAAGGTTCAAATTGATACGGCTGTTGAATGCCCCGCCCAAGGCGTAGTTCATCAGCCCCATCCGATAGTATTCGCCGGTCGCGTCGAACTTCAGACCGGTTGCGAAACCGACACGGAATTGTGTTTGCGCCGCATTCGGAACGTCCACCAGATATATGCGGGTCTTGTCATTGGTCGGCGTCGGCGGAAGTGACGGGAGCTGAACGGCGCGGTCGGGAAGGTTTTCCAGGAACGTCAGCTTGCTAAGGGCATCCGACTCTGAAATATCACCCACCACTACCAATCGTGCACCCCGGGCTGTCAGCGTATTCTTGTAATAATTCTCGACATCCGTCAGCTTCAGGTTCTTCACCGAGAACTCCGTGCCCACGGAACTCATACCAAGAATATGACCGGGACCGTAGAGCAGCTTACCCCAGACGTCGCTCGCCACGGTGGCCGGTTGTGACTTCCGCATTTTGAATGATTCGAGGGTCTGTTTCTGAATTCGAGCGAAGGCCTCCTGCGTGAACTTTGGCCTGAAGATGCGTTCCTCGAAAAGTTCGAGGGTGCGGTCGAGGTTTTTCACCAGGCTTTGGGCGGTGAAAGTGATACCATCAAAACCACTGCTGACGCTGATATTGCTACCAATCTTTTGCAATTCGGCCTGCATCTCTTCTGCCGAGTAGTTTTCCGTATCCTCATTCATCATCAGGGCGAACATTCTGGCGAGTCCGACCTTGGACGTATCGCTTGCCTGAAGGATATCACCGCCCGGGATAGTCAACGAAATGGCAACCAGGGGAACCTCGTCGCTGACGGTACCAATCGCCTTTATTCCTGATTTCAATTCCTTCTTCCAGAAATCAGGAACCTTGACAACCGGGTTTTCGCCATTGCCCGGCATCTTGCTCCTGTCAAAATTGTCTTTCGGCTTGTTGTACTTAAGACCCGCATAACCGTAGTCGGGAGCTTTGTAGCCCGACTGATCGATCGTGTAATTCTCCGCGGCGACTACGTTGGTTTCGTTACCCTTTGTCGTCACGCTGAGAATGACCGCATGTTTACCCTTGATGTATTCATTGTAAACACGTATGACGTCTTCCTTCGTGACGCTGGTGTAGCGTTTCAATTCGTTGCCAATCTGGTTAGGCGTGCCGGTGAAGGTCTGAAAATACGCAAGGCGACGAACCTTCCCAGACACGCTCTGCAACGAGTTGATAATATCCGCCTCGATAGATCCGGTAAACTTGGCAATGTCCGCATCGGTAATGCCACGCTCCTCAAACGCCTTGATCGCATCATCGATAAGTTTCTTCGAATCCGCCAACGAAGCACCCGGAGCAGGCGTCAGGCTGATCCTGAATTCGCCTGCAAGCTCAGAGGCGCTATTGAACGCTGACGCGCTAAGCGCTTTTTGGTTCTTAACGATGTGCTGGTAAAGAATTGAGTTCTTGCCCTGTCCGATCACCTCGGCAAGGCAGTCCAACGCAGCTTCGTCCTTGTGGTGGGCCGGAACACTTGGCCAGGTAATCACCAGCATCGGAAGACGAGCGTAGTTATCGACCAGTGTTACATACCGATCGGACTGCAGTACCGGCGGAGGAAGTGTTACGTTCTTCACTTCAGGTCCCCTTGGGATTGGCCCGAAATACTTTTCGACGAGCTTCACGACCTCCTTAGTGTTCACATCGCCACCGATTGTGAGGGTAGCGTTGTTGGGACCGTACCACCGGAGGAAAAAGTTTTTCAGGTCGTTGACATCAACCCGGTTCAGGTCTTCGATGTATCCGATCGTCAGCCACGAATACGGGTGACCGTAAGGGTAAAGGTTCTTGGCAATCATCTCCCCGACCAGTCCGTAAGGCCGGTTGTCATAGTTCTGTCCTCTTTCGTTCTTAACGGTTTCCCGCTGGATCTCGAATTTACGCTGGGTAACGGCATCCAGGAGGAACCCCATCCGGTCTGCCTCAAGCCACAGCATTTTCTCCAG
>CAZIAG010000157.1:0-8368 GCA_964537375.1 uncultured Roseivirgaceae bacterium | reverse complement strand
AGCGGGATCCTTCGCTACGCTCAGGATAAAATGGCCCCGTAGCTTAAATGGAAAAGCCTGCGGTAAAAGGTACGCTCCGCAGAGTGCGTGGATGATTCCGTTACTGCCATGCGCTATAACGGATAGACTTTGCAGATGCACCGAAAGACCACTCGGAGAAGTTGAGTAGGGAAGCGCATTTAGAGCCACGCTGCCTGTGAGGGAATCCGGGTTCGAGTCCCGGCGGGGCTGCGAGAAGGCAAGGCCCAGGCCTGCCCCGATGCAGAGAAGCGGAGTCGGGGGGGCCAAGGCACTTGTTCCGCGTTTCATGTTCGGTGTTCAAGGGCCCGTGGTTTCAAGGGTCAAGCAATGATGAACGTGTTCTCCCCTGGATCCTTTGCTGACTCGGGATGGACTCGAAAAATATTTCTGCAAATGCAGACAAAGATCTTTCTCCGTGAAGAAGTCCGGGGGAAGCGTGGAGAAAGCAAAAAAGCACAAGACCACGGTGTGTGTTTCTGTATGGCACCACAGTGTTGACTACGTTCAGTTCAACATGCTGCTTTTGCCGGATGCTGTTTTCCAACAACCTTCTGTTCCGAAGGTCCTTGTATGTCGAAGGTTCGACTCCTTCACCCGAAATGTCGGGGTAACTCAGTGGTAGAGTAACAAGGAATGGACTGCTAATCCATTTTGCTCCAGAAGTACATCGCTTCTATAAAAATGATGAACACCCGAAAGCCGTTCGGGCAGGTCGGGTCCTTGCAACGTTATCCCTAAGCGGGTAAGCGCGCGAGGACCAGTCGCCCGAAGACTAGCAGGCGCGAGGATACCGGTAAGTACGCCTGGTTGCTTTTCTGTGTGATGGTTGTCTTTTATCACAACCCTCTCTGCGATGAAGATGACGAAATACAGAAAACCAAACAAAACGACTCGCATCAATCGCGCTTCCGTGGACGGGGATGATGTGCCGCGAACGGCTTTCTTATTTGGAAATGATAGTAAGTATTTAATGATAAACTTTTAAAATCGTGAAAAGGATCAGGATCAATACCGGAAAGATCGGTTTGGTATTCAGGAACGGAGACTACAAAAGGGTAGTCACAGAAGGCGTTTACTGGATCTGGCTTTCAGAGGAAGTATTCGAATACGACCTGACAAAACCTTTTCATCCTCCGGTCGACTTGAATATTCTTTTGAGGGATAAAGCATTGGCGAACTTGCTGATCGTCGTCGATGTCAGGGACAACGAGATCGCCTTGCAATACGAGAATGGAAACTTGAAGAACGTTCTTGGTCCGGGGCGGTACGCGTTCTGGAAAGGTGTCACCGAATACACCTTCACCCGGGCCGACTTGAGCAAGATCGAAATCACCGAGGATATCGACGCCAACACCATCATGCGAAGGGAAGTCTTGCCCTACGTGCGGGTGTACACCGTCGAATCGTTCGAAAAGGGCATCCTGTTCATCGACGGAAAGTTCTCCAGGGTATTGGATACGGGCGCGTACTACTTCTGGAAGAACGCTGTGCCGGTGTCGGTGGTGAAGGCAGACTTGCGGCAATTGCAGCTGGAGATCTCCGGACAAGAAATACTTACGAAAGATAAAGCTGCGTTGCGAGTCAACTTCTTCACGCAATACAAAGTGGTTGACATCGTCAAGGCGTTGATCGACAACAAGGACTACGAAAAGCAATTGTACATCCTGGTGCAGCTGGCCTTGAGGGAGTTTGTCGGCACGCTTTCGTTGGACGAGTTGTTGGAGAGGAAGGAGTCCGTCTCGTCGTACGTGCTGGCCGCGCTGAAAGACAAGGCTAACCACCTGGGCGTGGAGATCAGGGATTGCGGTGTCCGGGACATTATTTTGCCTGGCGAGATGAAGGAGATCATGAACCAGGTGTTGGTCGCGCAAAAGAAGGCGGAAGCGAACGTCATCATGAGGCGGGAGGAGACTGCTTCCACGAGGAGCTTGCTCAACACCGCCAAGTTGATGGAGGAGAACAGCATGCTCTTCAAATTGAAGGAAATGGAGTACGTGGAAAAGATCGCTGACAAGATCAACAGCATTTCGTTGTCGGGTGGCAACCAGATCGTTGACCAGTTGAAGGAGATCTTTGTCCCGAAAAGGTAGAAAGGCGCCGCATGGCGCCTTTCTTTGGTGGACACCCCCCGGCTCCCTGAAGGGGGAGTTTCTTATGAGAGGGTCAAATCGTTATAAGACAGAGCCAGTCTCGTAGTGTATTCTTCGTTTGTAGTGGACGCCCCCCGGCCCCCTGAAGGGGGAGTTTCTTGTAGCAAGGGTCAATTTGTTTTAGGGCGGAGCCTGTCTCGTGGAGTATTCTTTATTTGTAGTGAACTTTCTGATTTTCTCCCTACCTTAGAGTTTTAGCTGCAAACTCACCTAGACCCCATGAGACGACTCGCCGTCCTGTGCGTTGCTTTTGTCGAATTTTTCGCAACGCGCGCGCAAGAGCATACATTCGACAGCGTCCGCCACGTCATCAAAACCACTACCAACGACTCCCTTCGTGCCGAAGCCCTCGGTGACCTGTCGTGGCTACTCAAATATTCGGATCCTGTCGCCGCTATCGACTATGGGAAACAAGGCGCTGCACTCGCCAGAGAACGCAACCTCGGGGCTACTGAAGCGCATTGCATCAACTCGGTCGGTATTACGTTATGGGCTAAGGGCGACTACGACTCAGCAGCACATTACATCAAACAGGCTGCCAACATCTACGAACAGATCAATCACAAAAGGGGTGAAGCCGTCGCGTATACGAACATCGGGCTCATCTTCCAATACCAGGGGAACTACCAGGGCGCCCTCGACTACGCCTTGAAAGGACTGCGTATGCTGGAGGAACTCGACGAAAAAGGCAACATCGCCAGCACACTGCTCAACGTGGGCAACGTGTACTTCCTTCGCGAAGAATACCAGCAAGCCAAGACGTACTACTTCCGCTCACTGGCCATGAAACGCGAACTGGAGAAAAAGGTAATGGGCCAAAATATTCAGAAAACCCTCGGTAACATCGCCAACGTCTACCAAAAACTCGGACAACACGATTCGGCGTTCCACTACTTCAAGGCGGCTATCCCCTACGCGATCGAAGCGGCCGACATGAAGAACCTTTGCCTGGCCTATACCGAGATCGGGCTCACCTTTTCCAAAGAACGCAAATACGACTCCGCACTCTATTATTATGGACGCGCGCAGGAAATTTACGACGAGGGAAAGTTTGTCAACGACTTCGACCGCGCCACGCTACTCCTCAGTGTCAGTCAAACCTACATGGACATGGGCGATTTTAAGACCGCCGAACGGTATGGCGAGGAAGCGCTCGACATCGGGAGAAAACTCAATAACCTCAACAAACTCAAAGAAGCCTACGAACTCCTGGCTACACTCTATGAACGCTCCGGTCGCTATGCCACGGCCTTGACAGCTATGAAGAATTTCGTTGTGTATAAGGACAGCCTCGTCGACGTCGAGAAAAACAAACAGATCGCGGAGATTCAGACCAAATACGAAACTGAGAAGAAAGACAATGCCATACTCCTGTTGAGCCGGGAGAACGAACTCAAGGAGGCGGCCATCACCACGAGGAACTGGGTTATCGCAACGCTGGTGTTGACGATGGGCATCGTCGCCATGACCTTCATCATCTGGCGCGGATACCAGGAACAAAAGCTCGTCCGGGAACAGCAGGAACAAAAAATGAAACTCCGCGATGCGCAGATCAGGGCGGAAATCGAATCCCAGGAGAACGAACGCAAACGCTTCGCCCGCGACCTCCACGACGGCATGGGACAAACCATCTCGGCGTTGAAGCTAATGTTGCAATCCTTACCCGTGAACGCCTCCCTCGAAGAACGAGTTGCGCTCGTCGAGCGATCAGAGATCCTACTCAACGACATGCACCAGGAGATCCGCCGTATCGCCTTCAACCTCATGCCGCATGTGCTCGTCCAGCATGGACTCGTCACAGCGTTGGACGAATCCATCCAGCGCATCAACGCCTCCGGACAGGTACTCGTGCGCGTAAGTAGTTACGACATGCCGAAGCGGCTACCCGAGGTGCAGGAGATCTCGTTATACCGCATCACCCAGGAATGGATCAACAACGTCATTAAGTATGCACAGGCTACGTTGATAGAAGTACAACTCTTCGGCTACGACAACGAGATCGTCATCATCATCGAAGACGACGGCCTCGGTTTCAACCCCGAACGTCTCGAACGATCGGAAGGGAATGGATGGAAGAATATCCGTACACGACTGAGTTTGATCAAAGGAAGCTGGGAACTGGATACCTCGGAAGGAAGGAAGGGAACGAGTTTTATCTTGAAGGTACCGGTGACGGTTGGCGTTCTTGAAGTTTAACGGTACTCCCAACTTCAACAACAACGTTTAAAGTTGTTCCGTCCGGGTCCCAATCGAAAAAGCTATCGGGACGAAGCCGCAAGATCTTGAGCAAGGGCGCTGCACTGCCCTTAGCCAGTCGACGGGAACTGGCCGAAGGGCCCGCCGCGAGAGACCCAGAAGACAGCCGCACGCACTATGCTCGAAGTGACCACGAGGTACTGCACCAAATACATAAACCTTATCAATTTCTATCCCTCTGCAGCTTAATCTCACCGCAAGGCAGAGTCAACTTTCGTCGTGTTCAAACCCTTTGCGCCCTTTGCGCCTCTGCGTGAAAAAAATAGCCCGCTTTCAGACTTGACCCGAATTCATCCGAGAGGCAGACGCATCTTCAATAAAGTTCACACACCCGGCCACCCCGACTTCGCTTTAAGCTTCGTCGGGGCAAGCCCGGCAACTGGCTATCCGGCAACCCCACAAAGTCCACTCTTCCCATAAGGCAGAAACATCTTCAATTAAGTTCCTCAACCTTGGAACTTGGAACTTGGGCCTTGGTACCCGTGAGGCAGAACCATCTTCAATAAAGTTTCCTCACCCGGCCATCTGGCAACTGGCTATCTGGCAACCCTACAAAGTCCACTCTCTCCGCAGGCAGACACATCTCAATAAAGTTCCTCAACCCCCCGGCCTTGTTTTTCTCCAAACATTTCCCGACATTTCCTTCTGAATTTAGAATGAAATGGCCAGGGAATTCCTTTCCGACTTCGAAGAACTCATCCTCACCGCCGTAGCCACCCTCGCAGAAAACGCCTACGGTGCCGCCATCACCATAGAATTGGAGAAATGGCTCGAACGAAGAATAACCCTCAGCGCCGTACATGTCGTCCTCTATAAACTGGAAGACAAAGGATACGTAAAGTCCAAGATAGGCGGCGCCACCAACGAACGCGGGGGACGAAGCAAAAGAATTTACACCATCACCAACGCCGGAACGGCAACCCTGAAATCCATGCGCCAGAAAAGGATCACAATCTGGGGAATGGTACCACAGTTTAAAACGATCTGAACGTGAAAGATCTTCCGAAACTCACCGGACGAATCATCAGGACCATCTGTCCCGATCACCTCATCGACCAGATCGAAGGCGACCTCATCGAACTCTATCACCACGACCTGAAAACACTCGGCCCCAGGAAAGCAAAATGGCGACTGATCCTAACAGCCTTGCGTTTCTTCAGACCAGGTATCCTTCTCAGAAACCGACTTCCAACTTTACCCTCTACTATTATGTTCGCAAACTACACCAAGATCGCCTTTCGCGTCATGGCACGCAGCAAAGTGTATGCTGCCATCAACATCTCCGGACTGGCATTAGGAAGCGCCGCCGCGCTGCTGCTGTTTCTCTGGGTTCATTTCGAGTTCAGCTTTGAACAATTCCACCCAAACAAAGACCGTCTGTTCATAGCCTGGAACAGAGCCGTTGAAAACGGACAGGTGAGCTGCTGGAGCACGACACCGCGTATCTTGGCGCCGACGCTGGAAAAGGAATTCCCCGACGTAGAACACGCGGTAAGCTATGCCCAATGGGGCAGCACACAGCGCTTCAAGGTGGGTGACAAAAATCTATTGAGAACAACAGGCATCTACACCGACCCCGCCTTCCTGCAGATGCTCGACTTTCCGCTGATCAAGGGCGACCCAAAAACCGTCATGCAGGAGCCGGCATCCATCGTGCTGACGGAGGACTTCGCCTACGAACTCTTCGGCAACAAGGAACCCCTCGGTGAAACCGTCACCGTGAGTGAGGACGTGTACAGTTTCGACTTAACCGTTACCGGCGTCCTCAAGAAACTTCCGCGCAACACCACCTTCCAGTTCGAATATATCATACCCTTCTCCTTCCCGGAAAGCGCCGGGGCCGTCGACTACTTTTGGGGAAACAATTCAGTCACCACGGTGGTCCTGGCAAAAGAAGGCGCCGATGTCGAACGCCTGAACGAAGCCATCAGAGATATAGAGAAAAAGCACTATAAAGACGGTCAGCATATCGAGATCTTCCTGCATCCCCTCTTAAAGCATCGTCTTTATTCAAGCTTTGAAAACGGCGTAGAGGCTGGTGGAAGAATAGACCAGGTGAAAGTAGTAATCATCCTCGCCGTGTGCCTGGTGCTAATCGGGTGCATCAACTTTATCAACCTCAGCACCGCGAGAGCGCAGAAACGCGCCAAGGAGATCTCCGTGCGAAAAGTAACCGGCGCGGTAAGATGGTCATTGATCTTCCAGTTCGTCACCGAATCAGTCATCCTCTGTGCGATCGCCGCGTTGTTGTCAGTGGGCATTGCCTACCTGATACTTCCGCAGTTTGGACTGGCATTACACGAACAGTTCAGCTTTCAACAAATTCCCCTCTCTTTCTGGGGATATTTTGCTGCGGCGGTGCTGGCCGTCGGTGTGATAGCGGGATTCTATCCGGCGTTTTACCTTTCCTCGCTGGGCAGTGTCCGTATCCTCACAGCCCACAGCCGCGGCAAGGCGAATCGGTTACTGCGCAGTGGACTGGTTGTCGTACAGTTCGGCATTGCCATTTTATTGATCGTAGGGTCGACCGTTGTTTACCGGCAGTCGCACTTCCTGCGCACGATGGATCCCGGTTACGATATAGAGCGACTTGTTTACATGCCCATCACCGGTGATCTGATCAAAAATTTTACCGCGTTCAAGACTGACTTGCTTTCGCAGGACGTCGCACAGTCCGTTACCCGTATGAGCGCACCTTTCACTGAACAATGGAGCGGCACGACGGAAATGCAATGGGCAGGGAAAAATCCGGAAGAACGAGTCGATATACAAAGAGTGTTCATCGATGAAGAGATCACGGAGACCGCTTCCCTAACCCTCATTGCGGGACGTGATCTTGATCTCGACAAATTTCCAAGCGACTCCAACTCAGTCCTGATCAACGAGACCACATGGCGCCTCACGAATTTTGAAAATCCCATAGGAGAAACCATTACCGACAGCGGCCGGGATTGGAAGATCGTCGGCGTGGTAAAAGATTTTGTATTTGAAACACCCTTCATGAAGAAAGCGCCCGTGGTCTTGTTCGGATGCAGGCTTAGCGGCGCACTCACCTCGATCTACATCCGGCTTGACAACGAGAAACCCATCCTGGAGATCATCGACCGCCTGGAAACGCTCCATCGCAAATACAATCCCGACTATCCCTTTGAATTCCACTTTGCCGACGCCGCCTACGCACAGAAGTTCGAGACCCTCGAGTCTACGAAGACCATGTCGGCCGCCGCGACTGCACTGGCCATCTTCATCGCCTGCATCGGACTCCTCGGACTGGCGACCTACATGATTGAAGTTCGACGGAAAGAGATCGGCATCCGCAAAGTCCTCGGCGGATCAGTGTACAGCATCATCCGGCTGTTGAGCTTCACCTCCCTGAAGCCCATCACCGTCTCCGTACTGGTCTTTGCCCCATTGTCCTGGATCGTCATGGAGACCTGGCTGAGTTCGTTCCCCTACCGAACCGACCTCGAGCTATCGATCCTCTTCCTGGCCGTTGTATTACTCCTGTTGATTGCGTTTCTCACCGTCACACTCCAAACTGCAAAAGCGGCGCTGGATAATCCGGTGAATAGTTTGAGAAGCGAATAGGAATGGTCCTCTGAAAAAGATTCGAAATTCGGGTGGACGGGTATTAAAGCCTGGACATCTCTGTACAGTGACGGTTGGTTTCGTTCAACCCCGACATTGTCCCGACTTTGTGGGGACAAGCGGGACAAGCGGGACAAGCGGGACAAGCGGGACAAGCCCCGACCTTGTCGGGGCAGGCGCGGAGGCGCCTGACTTTTTAGTTAGTCCAAAAAATAAAATAGGAGCAGTGGATCTTGAGCAAGGTCAATATCGCTTTGCGAGATTGACCGCCGCGAGAGACCCAGATGCTAGCCGCACGCCCCATGCTCGAAGTGACCACGAGGTACTGCACCAAATACATAAACCTTATCAAT
>CAZIAG010000156.1:0-8385 GCA_964537375.1 uncultured Roseivirgaceae bacterium | reverse complement strand
CAGAGAAAGGCGATCGTGATCCAGATGATCTCGTCCTTCTCGATGGGCTCGTTCTCAATAAACAATTCGACGAGTTCCTTACTTTGAAGGCGTACCCGCATATTCAATAAACCATGATCGACGAAACAAGAAACTATGAGCAGGGAAGAAAGAATTCAACAGCTTAGTCTAAACTGGAAAAATAATCCAAGGTGGCATGGCGTACAACGAACATATTCCTCCGAACAGGTAGTGAACCTCGCCGGCTCTGTCCGCATAGAGTATAGCCTGGCAAAACTAGGCGCCACGAGGCTTTGGTATCTGCTGCGCAATGAGTCATGTGTCACCGCACTTGGCGCAATGACCGGCCTGCAAGCGGTGCAACAAATCCAGGCCGGATTGAAAGCCATCTACGTCAGTGGCTGGCAGGTTGCGGCCGATGCCAATCATGCCGGCCATACCTATCCCGACCAAAGTTTGTATCCTGCCGACAGCGTCCCGTCCCTGGTGAAGCGGATCAACAATGCCCTGCTTCGAGCCGACCAGATCCAGCA
The DNA here is from genome assembly GCA_964537375.1 of uncultured Roseivirgaceae bacterium. Classification (GTDB taxonomy): domain Bacteria; phylum Bacteroidota; class Bacteroidia; order Cytophagales; family Cyclobacteriaceae; genus Chryseosolibacter. Next base: position 7,852 of record CAZIAG010000156.1, on the reverse strand, counting down.
CCAGAGAGGTGAAGATGGGATCGACTGGCTTGCCCCTATCATCGCCGATGCGGAGGCAGGCTTCGGCGGCGCACTCAACTGTTTTGAACTGATGAAAATGATGATCGAAGCAGGTGCAGCCGCTGTGCATTTTGAGGACCAACTCTCCAGCGCCAAGAAATGCGGTCACCTGGGCGGAAAAGTATTGGTACCAACCCGGGAGGCAGTGGATAAACTCATTTCGGCAAGACTCGCTGCAGACGTGACTGACGTACCTACGATCATCATTGCACGGACAGATGCACACGCAGCGAATCTGCTCACGAGCGATGTCGATGAACGAGATCACGCATTTCTCACCGGCGAGCGCACAGTGGAAGGTTTCTTCCAGGTGAAACCCGGAATCGAACAAGCGATCAGTCGCGGCCTCGCATACGCACCGTATGCCGACATGATCTGGTGCGAGACATCCCATCCCGATCTCGACGAAGCAAAAGCCTTCGCTGACGGCATTCACCGACATTTCCCCGGAAAAATGTTAGCCTACAACTGCTCGCCCTCATTCAATTGGGCGGCTAAACTAAACGAGCGGCAAATGCTTGGTTTCCGGGAACGGCTGGCTGAAATGGGTTACAAATTCCAGTTTGTCACACTAGCCGGCTTTCACTCCCTCAACACGGGTATGTTCGAACTGGCATCAGCATACCGGCAGCGAGGTATGGCCGGCTATTCTGAATTGCAACAACGCGAGTTTGCGCTACAACAAAAAGGCTTCAATGCCGTCCGGCATCAGGCGTTCGTGGGCACAGCCTACTTCGATGCAGTCCAGGAGACGCTTTCCGGAGGACAGGCATCTACAACGGCAATGTCCCATTCCACAGAGGCCGAACAGTTCGGGGACAACCTTCCCGAGCGGCACGTTTTTCAGGCGTAGTGGCTCATTAATATGTGCCGTTGAGTAGTTGCATTGTTTTCCGCGTCCTGGAACGCCCGCCAGACACAAGCTTCGGGGGGGGACGCAATTAGTGACCGTTCAGTTTCTTTCCCAATTGTTCAAAAACGGAACGGTCACTGATTTCGCATTTCCTTTTCCTCCTTCTTTGTAATGATTTTTTCTTTTTTCAAGTCGATGCGTATGAATCCATAAAGGCTCATATACACATTGGCGATCCAAACAAGAGCAAAACCGGAAACCAGGTAACCGCGCCAATCGGCGTACATCAGTGCGAACCGAGTAATCAAAAGAAAGAGTATGGTAACATAATGACTGAAGCAATATTCACAAGTGAGCATATAAAAAAACTTCCTGGCCAGAAGCGTGCTACCCCGAATACTTTTTCTCACGAAATATTCGCGAGGTTCCTTGAAAACCTCTTCGTGCGTAACGGTCCAAGAAATGCATGCAATGGGTATTGCCAAAATAAAAAGTGCAAGAACATCACCCCCCGAAATATCCATAATGGTTCAGTTTTCCAAGGACTTCAAAAAACTTTGCCATCAACAGACGACCGAAGGTCAACCCGTCGGTTCGACGAGCGCGTCAAAAGACGAAACGGTACGTGAATTTGACAAGAAAGATGTTGTGCCCCTTTTTAGGAAAATCGAAAGCGTACCGTTCCACCCCATGTGCACCTGAATCATAGAAGCCGCCGTTACGTTCTTTTGTCCAGACGAGGAACAGGGTCGATCCGGGAATGTATTCCCACCTGAGAACCATGTTGGAACGGAACTGAGCAAAGTTGAAATCCGGTCGGGAAAAACCGTATTCAGTAATTCCGTCGCCATCTTCGTCTACTGAGTAGCCGTTGCCATTAACAAGGGTAAAGGGTGAAATATCAACAAACCGTTCAGCGTAAACCTTTGAAGACCCGTCGCTAATGCGTTTGAAGCCGTCGTAATGTCCAAACGTTCCAAAAGGCTGACCATAATACTCGAGTGAAAGATTGGGGGTCAGCATATATGTGGCGCGAAGTACCATTCGTGCTACGGTTTGGTCGATCCGCCCGACAATGTACCGATCATCGCCATCCGCTCCCTGCGACGTAGCGACATATTGGAACGTGTTTTCATTGAAGGTTAAACTGGGTGACATCGAAATGTTAAGGGCATTCATCGGTCGATAAACCAGCTGCAAAGATAAATTCGTGTTTCGCAAATAATCTTCAAATCCAAAAGTGTGTTCGGCCTCAACCATGAATTGCAACTTCTTTCTCGTATCGGTGGAGACGTACATCCAATAATTTAATGACGACGGATAGCGAATTGTCGGCCCACCCCGTAAATCGGCATTCGAAGTACTCCGGGCGATGTAGGTGAACCCTCCGCCAACCTGCCAGAAATTCTTGAACTCAAAATGGGTGTTGACATTGTAGCCAGACGAAAGCGTCTTCATCCCAAAATCGTGATCCCTCCACTGATTAATATTAAACCGCTGCGACCGTGTGATCCTTTTCGGCTCAAGGATACGATATTGCATCCAAAACCACTGTGACACCAGGTCCGTTTGGGGCATAAACCCGATGTCGTTGAGTTCAAGCGACGGCGAACGCCAATAGAAGCCGAGATCACTCACAAGGCTACCGCTCTTCTTTCCGAACACAACCTGACCACCTGTCCCGGTCAATGATGTACGATCTCCATCGAATTCTGTATAGTGATTATCCGGCCGTTGAAAGAAGCGCTCAGCAGAAAGCTGTGTACTCGAAATAGATGTAGCGCTTCCCCTCACGTGGCTGAAGGCTCCTCGCATACTGAGATACCAGGTCCGGTCCCGCCAATGGTGCAACAGGTCGGCGCCTCCCGAATAGGCTGCATCATGCAACCAATGGAGTGACGGATCTTCGATTTTCCGGTTGACCCCGGTTAGCATTGCCCCCACCACAGTATTTCCCTTGTTGATATCCTGTTGTGCACGAGCAACGTAATACCCGGTGAGGGGTTCAATAATCTGCGACCTCCTATGACCAAGGCTGTCAATAGTCGCATACTCCGCTGCGGTGAGGCTTGCCAGCACAGCCCACGAGAATCCCTTTTTGTTCTTCCCTGTAAGCTTCGCAGCTCCGAGGATCGTTGTTCGCGTGTCTGCATTGATGTATTCGTTAATTCCATCATCGCCAGCCGGATCGCTTACCGGGTACCCCTGCGGAGGTCGGCCAATTCTACGTGAATAAAAGAGGTTACTACTACTAGCCAGCGCCAGGGGAAAATTCAGCGTGTTGTTGCCTTCGATAAAAAACGGCCGTCGTTCCTCAAAGAAAAGCTCAAACGCGGTGAGATTTACCTGCGAAGGGTCTGCCTCTACCTGACCAAAATCGGGATTGACGGTAAGATCGAGCGTGATGTCGCTCGTGATGCCGATCTTGGCGTCAAGCCCTAACGCGACGCCTGATCGTTGACCCGTCAGGAAAGGATCGCCTTCCTCCTTTTGAAACGTCTCAACCTTACCCACGGTGTAGGGCTGCACTTCCAATTGTTTCTGAGGTTTGATACCTTTAATGCCCCGTAGTTCACCAAACAGGTGAACCCATCCAGCAGCGTCCGGTGGAATGTACTGCCAGACGGAACGCTCCTGGTTTCTAAAAAGGCGCCGCGTAACCTGTATTCCCCACGTGAGCTCCGGTTGGTTTGCAAATCGCAACTGACTTAACGGGATCCTTAGTTCGGCGATCCAGCCTTCGTCGTTGATGCTTGTTTTCAAATACCATATAGGATCCCAGTTGGCATCCCAAATATCGCCGTTGTCTGAAATGTACTCATCCCCCTTCACGCCTGAAACGGAACTTGTAAACGAAAAGGCCGTGCGTTTGTCATTGTAACTATCGATGTTGATTTCAACCCAGTCACCGTCGAAGCCATCTCGTCGCGACATGCGTCTAACGATCTTATCCGGTTCCGGATCGTAGTTTCGAAATGCGATGTAGAGATTCTTTTCATCATAGAGAATTGCAAAACGGGTCTGTACCGTCGCAGGCTTGCCTTTATCGGGTTGAATCTGACGGAAGTCACCGCCAGCCCATTCCACCTGTTGCCAGACCTCATCATCCAGGTAGCCATCAATACGAGGCGGGTTTCCCTCAATCCGGGTGGAATAATATGACTTAATCGAATCGACCTGCGCATCTGCAAAGGATACCGGAAAGAAGAAGGCGAGAGTCAGATAAAATCTTGCGTGGCGCATGTTGAGATATTGAACTAACCCCTGTCGCTAGCCCAATACTCACCCTAAGAATGACAGAAGGATGGTCATTTAACGAATAACTCCCGCCTTTTGTTATCCCACTCAAACAATATTTGCTCCGGTTAACCCCTCGGAACGAAATCAATCCTTAATGACAAAGCGGCGACGGACTTCCCTTTCACCCTGGTTTCCAATCAGGAAATACATGCCTTCCGAGAAGCCCGGCCGCGGGCGCAGAGGTACATCGCCTTCCGGCGCCAGTTCAAATCGGCAGGAGAAGACCTCCCTACCTTGTATATCAATGATTCTGATCCATACAGGTTCAGCCACCATCGACGTAATCCTCAGCATGACTTCATCGCGCCGGGCTGGTACCGGAAAGACCGACAACGAGAACTTATCAGACGCGGGCTCGGTTGAAGTAACAATTACGTCATAGGGCAATGATTCGCGTTGGCAACCCTCGATATCAAGGACAACGCTATAAGCCCCGCTCGCGTACGGATAAAACGAGGCACCTGTAGCACCTTCGATGACCTCGCCGTTTCGTTTCCATTGCAGCGTCCCGATCGAGTCGGTTCGAAGAACGAACCCTTCATAGGTAATCTCCGGCTCCGGGACGGTGATATTCATAACAACAAGGCTCGAGTCAAGGACCCTCAGTATACATTTTTCGTAATCAGCGCGAATAAAGATCTGGTTAGCACCGCTATCGAGTGCTGTGCCAGGTACGGTGAGGACAATCGTACCACCGGGCGATTTCACCACATGAGAAAGAGGATCCTCATTGACATTTATCGCAAAGTACTCCACATCCGCCTCGGTGTCGGTAACGGTAATCTCGAGCACGCCCTCACCACAAAGGTTCGCTGCCATCGGAGTCGGCGTCGACGTGTCAATGGGACAATCCGGGTCAATGACAAAGTAATAGGTCGCAGATTCCCGCTCACAATCGCCGCGCCAGGCCACGACCGTATAATCACCGGAACGATCCGGAATATAGAAGGGTTGCACTGCACCTGTTATGTCGGTGCCGTTCCGTCTCCACCGGTAATTCGCGTCAGTTTGAGTGTAAAGCGTGTCGCCGGTCTGGTATACTATCGGAACCTCAAGCGTATCCGGGAAGATGTATATCGCTTTCCGCTGACTTTCGCAACCACCGGGATGTACGCCTGCAACATAGAAGACCGTTTCAAACATCACCGGGGAAGTGTTATAGGTAGCTGACGTCCCCGAGGAAAGTTCGTTGCCCTCGCTATCGAACCAGCGATAAGCCCCACCTGATGGAGTACCCGACGCCTTGAGCATCGCCGACGTCCCCTGACAGATGGTAACTTCTTCCTTGTCGACAACGATCTCGAAAGACGGAATAAACGTCAGCACTGCTTCATCATTCAAGACGTGAAACGAGCACCCTTCGAAACCCGCTTCGACGGTAAAACGGTTTACCCCTTCTGTTATCGCGCCGTTGTCCAATTCGATATGCACCGCATTTTCGGTCGCCTTGACATAATCCGACACCGGATCACCATCCTCATCAAGCACGCGGTAAACCGCCCCCGGTTGTACGCCGGTTATCTCTACTATTGGAGGCTCTCCTTCGCAGATATGGGTCGTTACCACGTGCGGAGACTCAACGTCAACCTCGAACCGATCAAATCTTAAGAGGAACCGATCCGACGCCCACGAAGCTGAATCGTCGGTAATGGTAAATGAATATGAGCCACTCACCGCCTGCACCGTATTCGTGAACTGATCGGTCAAGGTTAAGGCGCCTACCGTCGACATTGATTGCAGATTGGTAAACTCGAGGGAATAACTGCCGGGTGTTACCTGGTCGATATGCAACGGTACGTTCAGCGAACAGAATTTGTCGGGTAAGTGGTTGACGGCCATTTGGAGGCCGTTGTCCGTCAGTGTCGACAAGTTATAGACTCCCTGGTTCGACATTTTGCGTGCTTCGTACACCACGTTCGAGCCTTCTGTCGCCGATGGATTGAAGACAACGAAAGCTTCGTCCACGTACCCACCACGCTTCAAAGCAATTCTTAGCCAAGGGAGGCCAGGAGACTGAGATGTCCCCGTCTTCTTGGCAGTCTCTTCAACACGCAACGATGGTGCTGAGCCGAAAGTCTGAACCCAAAATCCCTGGCCCGACTGGATGATCGGACGGCTAAACGTCAAGTCATGGTATACAAACCGTCCGACGAGTTGTCCTCCAATCTGTTGTGTTGTCCAAACCGCGATGACATTTCCCACGCCCGACCGTTGCCAGCCCTGACCCTCATTCCACTCGATGGGCGAAGCATAGGGATTGCCCACAAGGCTCCATCCCGCATTCTGTACCCCAGGCGGGCTCAAGGGAAGTTGAACATTTCCCGTACAAAGATTTCCCGACACTTCAAGCGTAACTGGTCCGGACGTTGTGACTTGCGTGTGGTATCCAACTCCCCTGTTGACCGGGGCTTCGTTGGAGTCATCTGGCTCCGGCCAGGGCGTGAGACCGTTTGAACTACTGACATACATCGTTGGTTCGCCGGGTGTAGACGCGCCCTCAAATTCCCCGGAGATAGGAAAGTACGCCTGCCAGTCCGCAACAGTGAGTCCTTGAACAGGAGTGGACAGGTCATACCATCCACCGTCAACCGGATGAAAATATTTTTGAACGGTAACTGCTCCGAGTATCTTTGCCGAAGAACCAAGGGGTGCAACATACGCCGTTCCAGAGGATGTGCTTACCAGGGTAATAAACCCATCCGACTGAAGCACACCATCCTCCACCCGGATTCCGCGAGTGATGCGTAGTGGAGAGCGCACTACCAGGCTACCCGAAGCCGAGATATCCACAACAAGGCTATCCAACCGATTGTTCTCCGGATGAAAGCGCAAATTCGACTGGTCATTCGACGCACTCGTGAAAAATATACTTGCGCCTGTCGCCGCGATAACACCCGCTTCATTTTCGCGGTTGATAAAGCCTGCTCCCTCAATAAAAACGCTGTTCGAACCAAGGTCGAACGTTGCATCGTCACTGACCAAGATCCCTCCGCCATTACCTGAGCCCGTATGCAAACGCACATTGCCGCCGGTAGCATTGACCGTCAAGGAACATCCTTCTTCGAGGGATAGCTGGTAGAGATGAATTTGCCCTCCCGCCGATAGGGTGTGACTGCCTTCACTCAATATGAGGTGAACGCGGCTTTCGCCGGCCGTCGGAGCAAGCGCTCCGTTGATATTGACGTTGCCATGCACCTTGACCGTCGATTTATTTCCAGCTACACCCTTGATGAGCAAACCGTTGCTGATCCTAAGATCACCGATGATCTCCGTAACCCCTTCTTCGAAAGTCTTCGAACCCGACCCGCTTAGCATGACGATGCCATAACGCCCCGCCGGTACATGTTCGGTGGCAGCGAAGTTTACCGTTGCCGTTGTAGTAACGTTAGTAAACTGAGGAACTACTTCGTGATTCAGGTTTACAATCGCGTTGTCCCGCACTTCAAGCTTCCCTTGAAAAGCAGCGTTCACATTCAGGGTGATCCCTGGTGACAAGATGACCCATGAAGCCTCCCCGGTTACTGTCCAGGGTTCCTGAAGACTGGCTTCAGTTCGGTTTGCAATAATAAAGGATTGACCACTTGTCGAGACCTCAGCCGGTGACTGGTCGGAGCCGTCCTGCCTGGAGTTCCACGACGA